>JAATFH010000494.1 GCA_015655315.1 Terriglobales bacterium | reverse complement strand
ATGCGGATCGTGGTGGTCTTTCCACTTCCGTTCGGCCCTAGAAAACCGAATATCTCACCCTTGCGCACGCGCATCGAAACATCGTTGACCACATGCTTGTCCCCAAAGTTTTTGTTGAGGCCGCGCACGTCGATGGTGTATTCGGAATTGTCGGAAGATGTCATTGCTGGGCGACCTCGACAGGTTGCCCAGGATGCAACAGCGAGGCTTTGTCGGCGGACGGTTTGGCGATAATCATGAGGACCAGTTTGTCCCGGCTTTCGTTGCTGTAGATGACAGGCGGAGTGTATTCGACCTGTGCGGAGATGAACGTAATCGTGGCGGTTACATTCGCAGCGCAGCCATCGCAATGGACGCTGATGTTCTCGCCCAGCTTCAGCTTGCCTGCAACGGACTCAGGCACAAAAAAGCGGACCTCGATGTTCTCCGGCGGGAGCAACTGGACAACCGGACTTCCGGATGAAACCCACTCGCCCTCTCGATAGAGAGTGTCAAAGACGAGACCGTTGCGCGTGGATGTAATCTGCTTTTGCTGAAGCCTCCATTCCGCTTGCTGGAGCGCCGCCCTGTCCGCAGCCACAACGTGCGCCTGCGCCCTGATCTGAGCATCGCGGCCGGGAAGCGCCGCTACTTCAAGATTTTTCTGCGACTCGCGTACCAGTGCGGCATTTGATTCGAGCGCGGCACGCGCATTGATCACATCCGTCTGGGGTACGCCTCCTGCGGCATACTGGGCCTCGGATACTCTGAGTAAATCAACAGACTTCTGATACTGGATTTTCGCCTGGGCTAACTGAGCTGCGACGACTTCCTTTTCCGGAGGGCGCTTACCGGTCTTGAGATCGGCAAGGCGGCTCTGATCGGAGAGTAGCAACGCACGCGCTTGC
Source organism: Terriglobales bacterium (assembly GCA_015655315.1). GTDB lineage: Bacteria > Acidobacteriota > Terriglobia > Terriglobales > Acidobacteriaceae > Alloacidobacterium. The sequence goes on along the minus strand of JAATFH010000494.1, from coordinate 4,635 downwards.
AGCTCGGCTGATGATTCAGGCTCAGCGTCCAGCATGAAGAGCGGGTGGCGAAGGGAAATTGTCTCTACCCGCGTTACCGATAGACGATAAAGCCGTCCTGCCTGCGGCGACGCAACGTACACGAACTTTCCCTCGACATAGCCCTGGTAGGTGTTCGTTGTCTTTTGCGTGCAGCCGGTAAGGCAAGCTGCAAGAGTGACCGCCATACCTAGGAGAGCGCATTGTGAATATAGCCGCATAGGTGCTCCTGATTCATCGGTGCTTCTTTCGAGAGACGGTATTAGACCGACCACTCCGTGCTTCGCAAACAGCTTCTCACGAGCATCGCGTCTCGCGTCTGCGGGTGGGCCAGGAGTTGTAACCGGCTTGGGGGACGTTCTTAATAATTGGTAATGAATGTGAGCATTCATTGAATGGTGAGATTCGGCGCTTGTCAATCGGAAAGAAAGCAGAAGGTGACGGCAGACCGTGAGGAATTACACAGGTACCCATGTAGTTCCTCACACGCATGTGTGCGTATTCACGGATACCTGATCCACTCATCAATGACAAAGGGGGTGGGGGGATGGCTTCCCTGGCTTATCCTTGAAGGACTCGAGGAACCGAATCGCAATGTTCATACATCCTTTTTCAGCTCTTATCCTCTTTCCCTGGATGCTCTTCCTGATGAAGATGGGCCGGCATATCCATAAACGCCGCCGAACGTCTCTGCATAGTCCACCCATCGAAAATGCCGTTTTCGCGCTTTTCGGGCTGCTCCTTGCCTTTACTTTCTCCGGAGCCGTCACGCGATACTATGAGCACCGCAAGCTCATCGTCCGGGAGACGGACGACATCAGCACGGTGCAAATGTATATCGGACTGCTTCCTCCGGAAACACAGCCTCCCCTCCGTCAACTTCTTCGGGAATACACAGTGTCCCGCCTTCACCTCTTCGACCGCGTCGGGCCGGAGATTTCGTCCAGGAGCGAAGAGCTCCAAACGGAGATCTGGAATCGCGCACTGGCTGCGTCGACCTCTCCACGCACTCATTCTGACACCTTGAAACTCTTAATGCCGGCCATCAATGAGATGATTGGCGTTGCCTGCACCCGCCAGAACGCCTTTCATATGCATCCTCCGCAAACGGTCTACCTAATGCTCTTTGTTTTCGCCGGGGCGGCGGCGTTCATGGTGGGATATGGAATTCGCAGCGAACAGGGGGACTGGCTCTACTCGGTTGCGCTGGCCTTCGTGGTGACGCTGACGGTGTATGCGACTCTTGAGGTCGAGTTTCCTCGCGAGGGGTTAATTCGTTTTACGCAGCTCGACCAACCATTTATCAGCCTCATTGACTCGATGAAGTAACGTTTCCCTTCGCCTAAGTTTATGTATTCGCAATTTCCTGTTCTGTCGTTTCCAGGAGATGCCGTATAAAGTCAGTTGAACGAGCATAGAACTACGAAGGGATGAGGAAAAGAAAATGAGCGCGAAAGACATCGTCAGTGTTCTGTTTCAAAAATGGGAGGACGGGGATTCATCCGACTTTTTTACGGCAGTTGCGGATGACCTGATCTGGACCGCGATCGGCCACACGCCAATCTCTGGTGTTTCCCACAGCAAAGCCGAATACATGCAGAAGACCTACTTGCCCCTCCAGAGTGTGTTTGCGGGCGGGACGTCATGCAAAGTGAAGCGCATTGTCGCAGAGGGTGACGTCGTCGTGGTGGAGTGGCACGGCGAGACTCCGCTGGCAAAGGGCGGTGTCTACACGAATGACTACTGTTGGGTAGTCCGAGTGAAAGCCGGGAAGCTCGCCGAGGTAACCGGATACTTCGACACCGCAGCAGTCAACGCTCTGTTCACTTGACAGGCGTGTCTCTTTCCAACTGCGCGTGGCAATAGACTCGCTTAGCCTCTAATTGTTCACCGGGCCGACCAGATAGCTATTACGGAGAGAATCACTGATGTGCGACCCGGTTCGCTGTACACTGGTGACACTATGCGATACCACAGACCAACAACTTATTTCCTGCGCATCACCATGGAAGATGGACCACGACAGCGCGTGAAACTTTGGGCGTCTGTCAAAGCAGCGATGGAAGTTCCGCTGGCCACTGACCCGATGCCGTGGACACGTCTCAGAAGTAATTTTTATCGATCCGGCATCTTTGAGCCTTCGATTCTGGATAGAGCAGAGCATGACTTGCTCAACGAAGGCTGTGCTCGCCTGCCGCATACGATCCTTCTTCAAACCCACATGGATGCTCTACAACTTCTCGATTAGTTCATCCTTTGGCCTCAGTCCATAAAGGTTGTTTCCAAACGAGGACTGACGTCATGCTGCTATCGGCTGGCGGGCTCGGCCTCAACCAGTGCTCGAACAGCCGGTACGACCGCAATCAGCATCTCCGCATTGTAAGAAGCATTCGCGTCTACTTCCGCTAACTGTTCTTTGCGCTTCTCCGCGGTAACAGGTTGTCCTGATTCGATAGCATCAAGGGCTGCTAAACCGAGAGTCCCCAGCGCCGAAAGATTCTTCGACAAAGGAACCAGCGGCTGTCGCAGCATGGAAGTGGCCAGATAGGGCTCAAGCTGTGCATCATTCTCGCGCCATTTGGTGAACCATGTCCGCAGTTCCTGCCGAACAGATGGATCATGAACCGCACGCAGCGCCAGCGCATTGACCTGCCGCGCTTCATCACTCTCCGGCGGAATAGCGTCCGCCAGATGGTTCAGCGGAGCTTCCACATCGTAGACCTGCGTTTTTTCGCGGTTATATTCCTTCACCGGTTCCACTGTTGTCGCGAGTGTCTCCAGCAGCGCGGGAGGCATGTCATCATCCTCAATCCGCCCCAGCATTTTGCGGCTTCCCTCGATATGCTGAAGGTTCAGCCACTTCAGGTTGCGGCTCAGAACTGCCAGACGGCTGTACATCGAAGACACATCCGTTACCGATTCCGGAGACCATAGCCGCTCGGCAATCGCTCCCAGCCTCGGCCACAGACGGTTATCAAGAATTTCAGGTGTGACATACTCGGTCCACTGCGCGGCCTCTCCGCCGATGATTCTCGACTTTTCTTCCGCGGAAAGAGTGGCGCTCGGCCCCGTCATGGGATCGACGGCATAGTGCTGGGATGCGGGATACATCAGGTCGAGATAATAGCCGGCTGAAAGCACCGTCTTGTAACCTGCCTTCGCCGCATCTGCCAGCGATTGCGCGCCGCGCCACGATTGAATGAGAGAATCCTTCGGAAGGTTTCCGTCAAGAATCTCATCCCATCCTTCCATCTGCTTGCCGTGCTTCTGCACGATCTTCTGAACACGCTGCGTGAAATAGGTCTGCAGCGCGTGGTCGTCTTTGATGTTGTGCGCGTGCATCCATGCCTGGATATTCGCGTCGTTATCCCAGTATTTCCCGTTCACTTCGTCGCCGCCGATGTGGAAGTACGCGTCCGGGAAGAGCGCCTCCATCTCGCCGAAGACCTTGTCGAGCAACTTATACGTGGCCTCCTGTGTAGGATCGAGCGGAGGACGCAGATCATCGCGTTGTGACCGGACCAATCCATGCGGAGCAGGCCCCGAGGCCAGTTGCGGATATGCCACCAGCCAGCTCACCGCGTGTCCCGGCACATCGAACTCCGGAACAACGCGAATGCCACGATCGCGCGCATAAGCAATCAGTTCACGCATTTGGGCCTGTGTATAGAAAAGGCCGTCCGATGCAAGCTGCGTCAACTTCGGACAGAGTTTGCTCTCCACACGGAAGCCTTCGTCGTCCGACAAGTGCAGATGCAGAACATTGAGTTTCACTGCAGCCATGCCGTCGATGTTCCGCCTCAAGGCGTCGAGCGGCATAAAGTGCCGCGAGACGTCGATCATGAGCCCGCGCCATGCAAAGCGGGGCACATCGTCGATCTGAACATATGGGACGACCCAGCCCCGAGGCCCCGCCTGAACGAGCTGCAGCAGTGTTTCCAGCCCATGCATAATCCCTAACGGATTTGGGGCCGCCAGCTCAATGCCGGTCTGTGCAACGGCCAGATGATAGCTCTCGTCCTCTTCGAGTTTCTGGACGCGGAGTCCACTGCTCGCACAGCGGATAACCAATCGGGGTCCATCCGGCGTGCCTGGAAAGTTCCGATCGAATGGAACACCAGTCCGCACGGAAAGATTTCGCATAAACCGGTCCAGCGCAGCGTGAACTCGCTCATCGCCGCCCGCGAGTTCAATGTGCGGAGTGTGATCGAGCGCAAGAAAACCTTCCTGCTGCGCGACATGGGAAGGCCAGGGCATCAGGGGCAACTCCTCAGCTACACAAGGCAGCACAGCACACAACAGAAAGATGGCAGTTATGAATCTTCTCATCTATGGCACACGCTCAATCCTGACTTTGAAGAGGTAGTTTGCCTGAATCGGTTGCACCTGATTCCGGAGAACGAGTTCTTCCAAACTTTACTAGGCGGTATCGACATATAAACACAAGTTTTATTTTTCAACAAAGGGTTGTCATCCTGAGCCGAGGCGAAGGATCTGTTTTCTTTTCGGTGAGCGAAAATGTGGTGGGAGCCAGGGAAAAGCAGATCCTTCAACTGAGCATGACGCAAAAAACGCGTCATACTCCGCTCAGGATGACAACCAAGGTGTTCTATATGT
>JAATFH010000135.1 GCA_015655315.1 Terriglobales bacterium | reverse complement strand
GATTATCAGATTGATGCGAATGATCAGCTCCAGACCAGCGACGACTACAAAAACGTCGTAGTTGCGTTCCGCAACGGCGCCCCTGTCTTTCTGAAAGATGTGGCGTCGATTGTGAATGGGGTTGAGAACAACAAGCAGGCCGCGTGGATGAACCAGACCCCGGCGGTCATTCTGAACGTGCAGCGCCAGCCCGGCGCGAATACCATCACCGTCGTCAAGAGCATCAAGAAGCTTCTCCCTCAGCTTCAGGCTAATCTGCCGGCCGGTATTGAAGTCACCACGCTCACCGATCTCACGGTTCCGATCCAGGCCTCGGTCGACGATGTTGAGTTTGAGTTGATGCTGACCATCGCGCTCGTCGTGATGGTGATCTTCCTCTTTCTGCGCAGCCTCTCCGCGACCATTATTCCCAGCGTTGCCGTGCCGCTCTCTCTTGTCGGCACATTTGGCGCAATGTACGTGCTGGGTTATAGCCTCGATAACCTGTCACTCATGGCCCTTACCATCTCCACCGGTTTTGTCGTGGATGATGCCATTGTCATGATCGAGAACATCTCGCGTTACCTGGAGGAAGGCGACGCGCCAATGGAAGCGGCGCTCAAGGGCGCCGGACAGATCGGTTTCACGATCGTATCTCTAACTGTCTCTCTCATTGCCGTGCTGATTCCGCTGCTCTTCATGGGCGATGTTGTCGGACGGCTCTTTCGCGAATTTGCCGTGACCCTGGCCGTCACGATCATCATCTCCGCCGTTGTTTCCCTTACGCTTACGCCCATGATGTGTTCGCGCATTCTGCGACACAATCCGGAGGCGCAGCAAGGGAGGTTCTATCGCGCATCGGAGAAAGTCTTCGAGGGCATGATCGCCTTTTACGGCAGAACCCTCAAAGTCGTCCTGAAGTACCAAACGCTTACGCTTTTAGTCGCTCTCGCTACGCTGATTCTCACCATCCTGCTCTATATTGCTATTCCCAAGGGCTTTTTCCCGGTGCAGGACACAGGCGTGATCCAGGGCATTTCGCAGGCGCCGCAGTCGATATCGTTCCAGGCCATGACAGAGCAGCAACAGCAGCTGGCCAAAATCATACTCACCGATCCGGCCGTGCAAAGTCTGTCGTCATTTATTGGCGCGGATGGGACCAACACCACGCTCAACAGCGGCCGGTTCTCCATCAACCTTAAGCCTCTCGATCAGAGAGACGGCAGCGCCTCGGATATTATTCGCAGGTTGCAGAGGAAGCTCAGCGACATCCACGGCGTAAAGCTTTATATGCAGCCGGTGCAGAACATCTCCGTCGATGACCGCGTCAGCCGGACGCAGTATCAGTACACGATCGAAGATCCTGATCTCCGCGAACTAGACGACTGGACCAACCGCTTTGTCGTGGAACTCAAGAAGCTGCCCCAGCTTGAGGATGTCGCTACCGACCAGCAGACGGGAGCCAGCGCGGTCTCGCTAATGATCGACCGCGTTACGGCATCGCGGTTGGGCATTGCTCCGGCTACGATTGACAACACCCTGTACGACGCCTTTGGTCAGCGCCAGATCAGCACAATGTACACGCAGTTGAACCAGTATCACGTGATCCTTGAGGCCAAGCCAGAGTTCCAGCAACACCCAAGTCAACTCAGCAATATCTACGTGCAGTCCGGAGCCTCATCCGGAACCAATGGTCCTGGCGCGGCGACTTCGTTTGCCTCTTCCGCCTCTGTTTCTGCCGGTTCGAACGCGACCACGACATCCGTTCTCTACACGCCTTCTTCGAACGCTCTCGTTCCGCCCACAAAGCTCCTCACCCCGACGCAGACGACGAACACCGCCAGTTCGTCAAGCGCGATGAACGCGATTCCGCTGAGCGCTTTCAGCAACTACAAAACCACAACGGAAGACTTGTCCATCAACCATCAGGGGCAATTTCCTTCGGTGACAATCTCTTTCAATCTTGCTCCGGGGGCATCACTGGGCGAAGCGATTACAGCAATCGACAAAGCCGCCACCGCCATGCATTTCCCGGCGACCGTTCAGTACGACTTCCAGGGAACAGCCGCGTCCTTCAAAAATTCGCTTTCGAACGAAGCTCTTCTTATCCTCGCCGCGCTGGTTACTGTTTACATCGTCCTCGGCGTCCTCTACGAGAGCTTTATTCACCCCATCACGATTCTCTCGACATTGCCTTCAGCAGGCGTCGGGGCGCTGCTTGCGCTCATGATCTTTAAGCAGGATCTCAGTGTCGTGGCTATTATCGGAATCATCCTGCTCATCGGTATCGTGAAGAAGAACGGCATCATGATTGTCGACTTTGCACTTGAGGCTGAGCGTGAACATGGCATGGACTCGACCGAAGCGATTTACCAGGCCAGCCTCCTGCGCTTCCGTCCCATCATGATGACCACAATGGCCGCGCTTCTCGGCGGCATTCCGCTTGCCTTCGGCCACGGCATCGGATCGGAACTCCGGCGGCCCCTGGGCATCGCCATGGTCGGCGGACTTCTTCTCAGCCAGATCCTGACCCTTTACACCACTCCTGTCATCTATATCTTCTTCGATCGTCTCGGGGAAAGACTGATGGGCAAGCGGGCGTCCAGGAGAACAGAAAAGCACAGCCCGGAACACGCTGAGAGTGAAGTATGAACATCTCGGCGCCATTTATACGGAGACCGGTTGCCACAACTCTGCTGACGATTGCCGTGGCTATCGCCGGAGCCATCGGATTCACGGTGCTGCCTGTCTCTCCACTGCCGCAGGTTGATTTTCCCACGATCTCCGTTCAGGCAGGCTTGCCCGGTGCAAGCGCGCAGATCATGGCATCCTCAGTGGCTACGCCTCTCGAACGCCAGTTCGGACATATCGCCGGCGTCAGCGAGATGACGTCTTCCAGCTCTCTTGGATCGACCTCGATCACGCTGCAGTTCGACCTCAGCCGCGATATCAACGGCGCAGCGCGTGACGTCGAGGCGGCCATCAATGCGGCGCGCACCTATCTGCCTGCAAACCTGCCCGGCAATCCTACTTATCGCAAGGTGAACCCTGCTGATGCACCGATCATGATCATTGGGCTGACCTCCGATATCTACGACCGCTCCAAGCTCTACGACGAAGCCTCCACCATCATGCAGCAGAAGCTCTCTCAAATTCAGGGAGTAGGACAGGTGGTTGTGGGCGGTGGCGCATTGCCCTCCGTACGCGTTGAAGTCAACCCCACACAGCTCAATAGCTATGGGTTGACGCTCTCGAACGTGCAGTCTGTTCTGAGTACGCAGAACTCCCAATTGGCTCGCGGGCAGATTTCCAACGAAATTGCATCGTCTGACATTGTAGTCAACGGGCAAATCTCTCACGCGGCCGAATATGCGCCGCTGATCATCGGATACAAGAATGGTGCGGCAGTCCGTCTCTCCGACGTCGCGCAGGTCATCGACTCCACGGAGAATATCCGGAATGGCGGCTACCTTAACGGAAAGCCGTCTATCGCAATCATCATCTTCCGTCAGCCCGGCGCGAACATCATTCAGACGGTCGATCGCATCCGTAGTCAATTAGGTTTTCTGAAAGCCACGGTTCCGCAGGGAATCGACATGACCATCGTCATGGATCGCACCACGACGATCCGTGCATCGGTCAACGATGTCGAACGCAGCCTCATCATCTCGGTTGTACTCGTCATTCTGGTCGTCTTCCTTTTCCTGCGCAGCGGACGCGCCACACTGATTCCCAGTGTCGCCGTGCCTGTGTCGCTCATCGGCACTTTCGCTGTCATGTACATGTTTGGTTTCAGCCTCGACAATCTCTCGCTGATGGCGCTCACCATCTCGACCGGATTCGTCGTCGATGACGCCATCGTGGTGATGGAGAACATCACACGCCATCTCGAAAACGGCCTGACGCCCCTTGCTGCCGCGCTTCAGGGGGCCAAGGAGATCGGCTTTACCGTCTTCTCCATCAGCATGTCGCTGGTTGCCGTCTTCATCCCGATTCTGCTCATGGGCGGCATCGTTGGACGGCTCTTCCGCGAATTCGCGATCACCCTTTCGACGGCAATCATCGTTTCGATGATCATCTCCGTCACGACCACGCCCATGATGTGCGCTTACCTTCTCAAGCAACCGAAGAAGGACGAAAAGCACGGATTCTTCTACCGCGCCAGCGAGAAATTTTTCAACGGGATGCTGCTGGGCTACCGCCGCAGTCTTGAATGGGTCCTCGAAAATCCTGGGCTCACTCTCGTTGTCCTGGTCATGGTTGTGGCTCTCAACGTTGTCCTCATGATCAGGATACCCAAGGGATTTTTCCCGCAGCAGGATACAGGCGCGATTGTTGGGGGTGTCCAGGGACCGCAGGACGCCTCATTCCCCGTAATGGATGCGTCGATCCAGGCATTGGTCAAGACCGTCAAGGCCGATCCCGCCGTGGCGAATGTTGTCGGGTATGTTGGGTCGGGCAATGGCGGCTTTATTTACGTCGCCCTCAAGCCGCTCAACCAGCGCAAGATCGGTGCTCCCGACATCATCAATCGTCTTCGGCCCAAGCTCAACCGTTTGCCCGTCGCCTCCGCTTTTCTTCAGGCAGCTCAGGACTTGCGCATCGGAGGTAGAGGCTCAAACGCGCTCTATCAGTACACCATTCAGTCCGACAATATTTCGGACCTGAGCCACTGGGCTCCCATTCTGCTGGAACAGATAAAGAAACTCCCCGGCCTCCAGGATGTAAACTCCGATTTCCAGAATGCCGGACTGTCTGAATACGTCACTTATGATCGTGTGAGTGCTGCACGGCTTGGCATTACTGCTCAGGCGCTCGATTCGGCTCTTTACTCGGCCTTCGGCCAGTCCGAGGTCTCTCTCATCTACACCCAGTTCAACCAGTATTACGTCGTGTTGGAAGTTGCTCCACCATACTGGCAGTCGCCCGAGGGGCTGAAGAATATCTATCTATATACCGGTCATGGAGTCATTCCACTCGCTGCGATGACCAAGGCTGTCTCCACAACGACGCCTATTTCCGTGGCTCATACGGGACTTTTTCCATCCGTGACAGTATCCTTCAACCTCGCGCCCGGCGTTTCACTGAGCCAGGCAACCGAACGCATCCAGGTGATGCAGGACAAACTCGGCACTCCGGAGACCATTCACGGATTCTTTGCCGGAACGCTCCAGGCGTACCAGCAATCGCTCAGCAGCGAACCCTACCTCATCCTTACTGCGCTGCTGGCTGTGTATATCGTCCTTGGCATCCTTTATGAAAGCCTCATGCACCCACTCACCATCATTTCCACGCTGCCATCGGCCAGTGTCGGAGCCATTCTCGCGTTGATGCTTTTTAAAATTGATCTCAATGTCATCTCTATCATCGGCATCATCCTGCTGATTGGTATCGTTAAGAAAAACGCCATTATGATGATCGATTTTGCGTTGATGGAAGAGCGTGAACACGGCAAAACAACGGCTGATGCCATCTTTCAGGCCTGCATGCTGCGGTTCCGCCCGATTCTCATGACGACTATGGCTGCTCTCTTCGGTGCGTTGCCATTGGCTTTTGGCACTGGTACCGGTGCTGAATTGCGCCGTCCTCTTGGTATCACGATCGTTGGCGGGCTCATCATGAGCCAATTGCTTACGCTGTACACGACGCCAGTTGTTTATCTGTATCTCGACCGCCTCCGTTTTCGCGCGCAGGGCAAGCAACGCGATACATTCCATCATGAGGGAGGAGAAGCCGCGTTATGATATCGCCTCTCCAGAGTATGACTCGCTTGCGACTTCGTCATTTGCCGTCGATCGGCAGTGCTCTTTTGTTAGCTTCCTTGCTCACTGCCTGTACCCCCGGGCCCAAATATCACGCGCCAGCTCCCCCGCCTCTGAATGCGAAATCCTACAAGGAATCGACCGTCAACTTTCAGGATGCCGAAGGATGGAAAGTCGCCAGTCCGCAGGATGCCATGCTCCGTGGCAAGTGGTGGGAGATATTTCACGATCCTGAACTGAACGGGTACGAAGAACAACTCGAGATCGACAACCAGAACATCAAGGAATTCTTTGAGAATCTGATGGCCGCGCGCGCGATGATTCGGGAAGCTCGCGCTCAGTATTGGCCTACTGTAACGACAGGACCATCCTGGAGTCGCACCAAGACGTCAGGAAACCTCGGCCGTAGTTCCACAGCGAATGCCGGATCCACCGCCTCCACTTGGGCTCTCCCTCTGGATGTTTCCTGGACTCCCGACTTTTTTGGAAAGATCCGCAATGAGGTTCGCCAGGCTGAATACGGAGCCCAGGTGAGTGCAGCTGATCTCGAAAACGAAAAACTGATCGAACAGGCGACACTCGCCGAGACTTACTTCCAGCTTCGTGGGCAGGATGCTCTGGAAAAGGTTCTCCAGGACACTGTCGATTCCGACAGGAAAGCGCTCGAGCTCAACAAGACGCTCTATGAAACCGGCATCAACGACTACCTGTCCGTGGCTGCGGCAGAGAGTACGCTCAAGAGCGCCGAATCTGCTGCTCTGAATGTTGGGGTCGCGCGTGCGCAGTTCGAGCATGCTATCGCCACACTTCTCGGCAAGTCCGCCAGTGATTTTTCTATCCCGGTAAAGCCGCTGCTTATCGTGCCGCCGCCCATTCCCACGGGTGTACCTTCCCAATTGCTGGAACGCCGCCCCGATGTCGCAGCCGCCGAACGCACTCTGGCTGAAGCGAACGCCACTATCGGTATCGGCTACGGAGCCTTTTTCCCGAGTGTCACGCTCTCTGCAACGGGCGGTTTCGAGTCATCCGCCTTTCAGCATTGGTTTGACTGGCCCAGCCGATTCTGGTCCATAGGGCCTTCCACTTCTCAGCTCATTTTCGACGGCGGTCTCTATCGCGCTGAACTTCATCAATACCAGGCGACCTACAACGCCGATGTAGCAATCTATCGTCAGACTGCCCTCACCGCTTTCCAGCAAGCGGAGGACTACCTGGCGGCAACCCGCATTCTTTCCCAGCAGGTCTTAAAGCAGCGCGAAGCCGTTGCGGCCGCGCAAACCACGCTTGACCTTGAAACGGAGCGGTTTAGAACCGGCATCGACCCTTACATCGACGTCACAACGGCGCAGGTCACCTTGCTTGCGGATCAGGAGTCGCTCGTGACGCTTCAGATACAGGAGGCTGTTGCCTCAATCGAGCTGATCCAGGCGCTTGGCGGTGGCTGGGATATTACACAGTTGCCCACGCCTGCGCAGCTATCAAGCAAACCAGCAAAGAATGACTATGTGATCCAACGATAGACTCTTCGTTGCTGTCGAAAATCTAGTGAGAGATGTTCTCGAGAGCAACGGAATTTGTTTTAGGACCCCATAGCCCAACGGTCACGGCCGCGCAGATCATGGCTGATCCAATAAATAGAAATACTTTCAGAAGACCGTGTGGCAGCAGGAAACCAATCAGCAGGGTAGAAAATACCGCGCTGATCCGGCTGAATCCATAGGTAAAGCCGACGCCGGTTGCGCGTGCCCGTGTAGGAAATAGTTCTGCCTGGTACGCATGGAAGATGGAGGCGAACCACGAGCTAAGAACCGTCAGCAGTGCCCCAATCACGACGATTTCAGCGGTGCTTGTCGTGAAGGCGAAAATCATTCCAACCGCAGCCATCAAGAGCGAGAGCATGACCAGTGCGTATTTCCGCTCAAAGCGCTCCGTGGTCAGGGTCCCGATAATCGGTCCAACCGGATACATCAACGCAAAGATGAAACCGAAGTTGAGGGACTGGCCCAGATTTTTTCCGGAGTTCAGTAGATAAGTCGGCGCCCAGTTTGCGAAACCATAGAATCCAATCGTCTGCATGATCTGGAAGACGGTCAACATAATGGTGCGGCTGCGGTAAGCAGGTTCCCATAGCTCGCGAAGAGGCATCTTTGTTGCGACCTCCACTTTCAGTGGGAGCGGAGAGGGCAACGGCTTTCCAATTTCGCGTTTTACTTCGGCTTCAATGCGGGTCATTGCTGCATCGGCTTCTTCATGCCTGCCCACACACTCGAGCCATCGCGGCGACTCTCTAAGCCTGCGCATCAGCATCCATGCGAACACCGAGCCGGATCCTCCAAAAATCATGACCCATCGCCACCCGCTCATAATCCAATGGGTTGGAACTAGTTGACTTGTGATAAGCGCCGCGACTGGTACCGCAGTAAAGCTGCAAAGCTGGCTGATGGCAACATAGCGTCCTCGATAACGGCTGGGGACGATCTCAGAGACATAGGTATCCACAATCACGAGCTGCCCGCCAATGCCGATTCCAGCCAGGAAACGAAGGAAGATGAGAACCTGGGCATTCGGTGCAAAGGCAGCCGCGATCGAGAATACTGAATAGAACAGAAGCATGCCAATGAAGGCAGTGCGCCGCCCGATATAGTCACTGCACATGCCGAGTATGTTTGTACCGATGTACATCCCAACAAAGCCCGCTGCGATGAGAAAGCTGAATTGAGACAGCGAAAGGAAATGAAATGTCTGGAGTGCCGCGCCCAGGTACGCGGTTACGAAAAGATCGAATACTTCGTACCAGGCCCCGATCGTAATCAGTCCGAGGAAGCGGCGATGGAAGCCGCAGATTGGAAGCCGTTCGATACGCGCAGCAACCGAAACAGACTCCAGCGAGGTTGAGTTGTCGGTCGACACCGACACAGACTGTTTCTCAGGCATATCGATCACAATGCAACGGACCCTTCCACTACGGTTTTCGAGAAATCCCGGCGTTCAATTTCCAGAAGCAAAAATCTAGCACAGCACTTGCAGCTCTGGCTAAAAAGTAAATTTCATTGCGAACTGCATGATGCGCGGGTCCTGCGTCGTGCTGTAGCCGGGCGTGCTTGTCGCGGCTGGGGCGATGGATAGGCCGAAGTTTGGACTGTTCATCGCCGTGCCTGGATCATAGAGACGCGTCCAGTTGAAAAGGTTGAACGCTTCTGCGCGCACCTGCAGTTGGCCATACTTCTCTATCTGAAAATCCCGCGTCAATGCCATGTCGAAGCCTGTCGTCGAAGGACCATTTAAAGTGTTGCGCCCCAGGTTGCCTAAAGGACCGACCGTGATCGGACCATTGCCGGAGTTGATGACATTCCCGGTAAACCCGGCTGGAGCGGTCGGAATCGAGAATGCGGCTGTATTGAAATACTTGAAGCCATATGTGCCGTTGTTAAGCGGTGTGTGTGACATCTGGGGACGGCCAACGATGTTGGCCCGCTGGCCTGAAGCAATACCCATAAGAGCTGTATCTGTACCTGTCGTGACCGTCAACCAGTCTCCGCTCAGGTAGCTGAAGAGTGGAGCAATCTGCCAGTTGCTTGCCAACGGTCTCATGAGACCTTCATGAAATTGAGGTGCGCGCAGTATGCCGGTTATCGTGAGCTGATGGCGATGATCGAAACCGCAGTTGCCTCTTTCGCGGGAAAGATCATTTCGGAAAGCCGACGTTACGATGATGGCGGTTGTTTCGCCTGTATCGATACAGTGGGAATAGGTGTAATTCGATACGAGGGAGATGTTATTCCCCATGCGCTTCTGCAAGCTGAAAATTCCCGCATTGTAGTAAGAGTTGCCATTGTCCTGTATCTGGACCAGGGAACTGTAGTAAGGACCTTGCGAAGGACTTGTCTGCGTCAGCATCCTGCGGGCCGTAACGTTGCTTGCCGTAGAGTTGCCGGGAAGGTAGATAGCAGGGTTCAACTCATTCGCAACCCACATATGGATCGCTCGATTGCCGATATAGGTCGTCGTAATAGACCAGTTCGAGCCAATTTGTTTTTGGAGACTCAGGTTCCACTGCTGCAGACTCGGAGCGTGGACATTTAACGACGGCGTGGTCTCGTAAATACCGCCTTTGGGAAAGACAAACGAAGCCGTCGGGACAATCGGATATGGATTGCCGGGAACGCCATTGTAGGTGAACCCCTGCCATGGATTGGTGAAGCCGCCGACAGGAGTGTTTACTGTGATCGTATTGGCCCACGGCGGACTCTGCAGTGCGACCTGTATATTCTGCAAAGCTTCGAAGTCATAGAAGAGCCCATAGGAGCCGCGAATGACCTCGAGGCCTCTGCCCCGAGGATCGTAGCTGAAGCCGACGCGCGGTTCGACGTGACCGTAACTAGGCAGATAGCTGTTGCCATAACCCGAATAGTCGCCGGGGAACTGAAGGCCCGCAGGAGCGTTGGGATAGATAGAACTGTGCTGATTGTTGAGAAAGCCGTTCATGTCGAAATGCTCGCCCTCGCCATCTTTGCTGTAGACAGGCAGGAAGGGTTCCCAGCGGAGGCCGTAATTGAGAGTCAGTCTGTGAAACAGTTGCCATGAATCCTGAGCATAGGCACCGATGTAGTTTTTTCGTCCATGGCTTGGGACAAGATTTCCTTGCTGGAAGGAAGACAGGTCGCCCAGGAGGAAATCGGCCATTCCATATCCGGTAAATTGGTTTGAGAAAGTAAAAGATCCGTTGACGTATACCGGACTGGTGAGATTTGTCATGAAACGCACGTAGTTGGCGCCAAAGGCAAACTGATGTGAGCCTTTGGTGAAATCAATATCATCCGCGAACTGGAAGACGGTGTTGTTGAATTGCGCTGGCGTAACCGCGGTTCCACCTTTCACGTTGAAGAAATTGTTGATCGTGACAGACATATAATCAGCTAAAGGGTTGTAGAAACCCTGCACTCCGATGTCGCTTGGAGTCTTCACGCTCGGGTCGTATCCCTTAAAGTTGTAGGCGCGATTCAGGTTGGCGTGGAAGGAATTCACTATCGAATTCGAGATGATGTAGGTGTGTCCAACTGTAGCAGTGTTATAGCGCAGGTTCTGGCTCGCCTGATTGAGCGTAAGAAAACTGGTCTTGTCCGGCGGAAGGCCGTAGTTGGCAAAGAAGTATCGAACGAAAAGGGAATGCTTGTCATTCAAGCGGTAGTCAACTTTGCCGATGATCGACTTCGCATCCGTTGCAGTGTGGATGCCGTATTGAATGCGTCCGCACGGGTCGGTTGTAGTCGGCAGGAGATGGGCCAGGTTCACGGATGGGGTGCTGAACGCTGAAGGGGAGATAGTTGTCGCACCGCCTGCAAATGGCCCGGATAGTTGCACAGGAGCGCCGTTATTGCAGGCAGCTGACGTGGCTGCGGTAAAGTCGCCGTTCAACTCGTCCTGTGTCGGGACAAACGCGGTATTGTTTGGATTGCTTGAGCGGACGATCGTCTGCTGATAGGCGCCGAAAAAGAAGAGCTTGTCTTTGACAATCGGGCCACCCAGGACACCGCCAAATTGATTGCGTTTCAGATTGTCGCGTACCGGAGAGAAATAGCTGCGCGCATTGAAGATGTAGTTGCGCACAAACTCGAAGACATCGCCGTGAAATTGATTCGTGCCCGAGCGAGTAATTGCATTGACCGTGGCAGCCGAGTGCATGCCATAGCGTGCAGGCACAGCGTTGATCTCAACTTTGAATTCCTGGAGCGCATCGGGGAACGGCAGCGGGAAAGCACCGTTTGAATAAGGGCTGTTTCCATTGCCTCCGTCCAGCAGAAAGTTGCCGGCGCCAGGGTTAGTTCCCGCAAATGCCACCGTGTAAGGATTCGGATACATCCAGGGACCGTTGTAGTTCCCGACGGTGCCTGAGTTGGCTACTACGGCGCTCGGCGTCAGCGTCAACAATTGCATCGGATCTCTTGCGTTGAGGGGAATGTTCAGAACCTGCTGCTGGGTGACCACCTGACCTAAAGAACTGCTGTGGGTCTCCACGATTGCCGCGTTTGAAGTGACGGTGACCTGCTCTGAAATCGTGCCGATCTGCATCGTGATGTTGATCGTAGGACTCGCCGCTACTTCCAGCACAATGCCGGACTGCAAATAGGAACTGAAGCCACTTTTTGTCGCGCGTATTTGATAAGGGCCAGTGGGGAGATCGGGAAAGGTATAGCTTCCATCCGACCCGCTCATGGTCGTGCGCGTCAGGCCCGTATCCATTTGGTGCATCTGAACCTCGGCTCCGGGGATATTGGCTCCGGTCGTATCTGTTATGGTGCCTGAGACCCGAGAGACTGCAACCGACTGGGCTACAAGACCATGGTGAAAGGGGAGCGTCACCGTGATCAGCAGTAGCACTTTAGCAACTTTCATTCCATCCTCCCTGCATACGATGGGGTGCTATGGGCATTGTTCTGAGGGCACCGGAAACTCTCGTTCAGAGTCAAAATCCAATCAGTTTCGATGCGCTCAGGAATGCCTCTGAATTTAGCGACGGAAAGCATTGCACGCCGCTTTAAGCTTTCACAATTCGTATCTGCTGAACGGAGCCTTAATGAGGGCTTAACGCCTTCGAAATGCAGGGAGATCGCGCGAAATCCGCAGCAATTGCATCGGATGGGCCTGCAATCGTATGGGGTCATTGGAAAACTGAGGTGACACTCCTTGCGCAGTTCTATTAGAGTGGTGTGGGTTTTGGTGGCGACATTCAGGCAGGGTGTCGCATGCCGCCATGATACTGCCGTGCGGATAGTAGTCAATGCATTTCGACCTGATCGACATTCGGCTTTTCGTCAATATCGCCAAGAGCAACAGCCTCACTCGAGGAGCAGAGAGTTCTTACATGTCACTTCCTGCAGCGAGCGTGCGTATTAAATCGATGGAGGAACGTCTCGGTGCAAAGCTGCTCTATAGAACCAGCCACGGTGTTACGCTGACACCCGCAGGACAGACGTTCCTGCATCACGGAACGATTGTTCTACACCAGTTGGAGCATCTGGAGCGTGACCTTCTCGAATATGCCAATGGCATAAAAGGACATGTAAGAGTCTTTGCGAATACAACATCCATCAGCGAATTCCTGCCGAGAGTTTTACAGAGATATCTCGTAACCCACCCGGATATCCAGGTGGACTTGCGGGAGCATCTGAGCCCGGAGATCGTAAGAGCCTTGACGGAAGAAACCGCTGATATCGGCATTATCGCTGGCAATGTACCTACTTCCGGTCTGGAGGTGATGCCGTACCGGCGTAACCGGATGGTGGTGGTTACTCCCGCCGGACACCCTCTGGCCGACCGGACCGAGATCAGCTTCGATGAGGCGCTGGATTACGAATACGTCGGGCTCGTGCAGGGAAGCGCCAGCCACGCTTTTATGAGTCAAGCTGCATATGCGATCAACAAGCCTTTGAAGATTCGCATCCATGTCGGTAATTTCGAAGCATTGTGCAGCATGGTAGAGACAAATGTGGGTATCGGCATGCTTCCGGGATCGACCGCGTACCGGTATGCAAAAACCATGAATATCCACGTCATACCCCTCACGGACAGCTGGGCGTTTCGAGATATCCGAATCTGCATTCGCAGTATGGAAAAACTACCTGTCTTTGCCAGGGAACTAGTGGAGCTGCTGCTTTCGGATCGCCCTGACACTCTAAGTGAGACGGTAGATTTTGAAGCTTCTTTCGACAGCGCCATCCTTTAGCAAACCATCTTGATTTATTCCTTCGCTTAGCATTCCTGCCAGAGAATACACGTCTTTAAGATGTGCCTGCTTCGTCTGAGACTCACTGACTGGCGGGTTAATCACTGCTTAAGGCGGTGTTGCATAGAAGCGAATTGTGCGGTCTTATCCCTCGTGTTATCACAATAAGGCGCCAGCGGTATTCATTCGAATTCCCGCACAGGTGCTTGAAAACTGCTCTTGAAATTGGAAGGGTGCTATGTCTCGTTTAGATGAGAATCTCAGTGGAAACGTGATTTGCGGGAAAGGAATGAGCCGCCGTTCGGTGCTTAAAACCTCGCTCGCAGGTGGCTCAGCTGCGATAGCTGGACAATTCTTTGGCGGTCTGGGACAGAGGGTAGCCTCCGCGGAGGCATCGTCACAGCAGGTCGTCATAGGTCAGACCGTCGAGACCACATCCGGTAAAGTACGCGGTCTTACGCGAAACGGCGTGCAGATATTTCGTAGCATTCCTTACGGGGCAACGACTGCAGCGCCCTATCGCTTTATGCCGCCGCGAAAAGCCGATAGCTGGACGGGCGTGCGTGATGTTTTCGAGAGTGGCCACATGGCTCAGCAGATTCGCCCGATCTCGGCTGCCGCTGCCGGAGTCGGGGATCGAGCCAATGCCATCGCCGGCGACGACTGCTTGACGCTCAACGTCTTTACACCCAGTGTGAACGACAACAAGAAAAGACCGGTCATGTTCTGGCTGCATGGCGGTGGCTTTACCGTCGGCTCCGGCATGGGGCTCGTTTACGACGGAACAAATGTTGCGAGAGCGCAGGATATCGTACTCGTTGCCGTAAACCACCGACTCAATGTCTTCGGCTACCTCTACCTTGCAAATTTCAAGGATGACCGTTACGCAGATTCGGGCATGGCAGGAATGCTGGATTTGGTGCTGGCGCTCGAATGGGTGCGGGATAACATCTCCCATTTCGGCGGCGATCCGAATAACGTCACGATCTTTGGCCAGTCTGGTGGCGGCGGCAAGACAAGCACATTGCTGGCTATGCCTTTGGCGAAAGGGCTCTTTCATCGCGCGATTGTACAAAGCGGCTCGACCCTGAAACAGGTCTCTCCGGAGGAAGCGCAAAAGACAACGGACACGATTCTCGGCAAACTCAACATCACGTCTGCGAATCTTGATCGCTTGCAGCAACTCCCGGCTGAGACCATTCTGCACGCATCGCTAAGCGGCGGGCCGGACGATCTGAAGAGAGCGATGTATCGTCTCGCTCCTGTTGTCGATGGCCGTTCGCTGCCGCGCGATCCGTTCGATCCTGATGCACCGCAGATCTCCGCGGACATTCCTCTTATGGTCGGCACGGTAGAGACCGAGAGCACGTATTTTGCTGAGCCCGAGATGCTGAACCTTGATGAAGCAAGCATGCGCAGTGCACTGCAGAAGCGCTTCGGAGATTCTACCGACGAAGTCATCGCAGTCTTTCGCAAGGACCGGCCAAACGCTTCTCCCGCGGAGATTTACTTCACGATCACATCGTTCCCGATGAATGCGATCTTCCAGGCCGAGCGCAAAGCGGCTCTGGGAAAAGCGCCTGTGTACATGTATCTCTTTACCTGGAGAACGCCCATTGAAGGTGGCAGAAGATTGACGCCACATACCGTGGAAATGAGCTTCCATTTCGACAACATCTGGCATGTTCCCGAGATGGTTGGCACCGGACCGGAACTGCAACCCCTGGCAGACAAGGTGAGCACCAGTTGGGCAAATTTCGCTCGTACGGGAAATCCTCAAACTGCCGGACTGCCGCAATGGCGACCATATAACAGTACCAATCGCGCAACCATGATCATCAACAACGATTGGACCATGGTCGATGATCCAAACCGTGAAGAGCGCATTCTGCTAACGAAATTACCTCGGCAACCAATCTTCTAGGGCTTGGAACTCTCAGCTCTCGCGGAACCGAATTGACTCGATTGTAGCTCGTAGGAAAGGACATCCTTTGCCGCGCACCCTCTACGACAAATTGTGGGACAGCCACATTGTCTATGCAGAAGATGATGGCCCCACTCTTCTATACATTGACCGGCATCTTCTCCATGAAGTCAGCAGCGCACAGCCCTTCCAGGGGATCAGGCAGGCTGGCCGTACGCCATGGCGAGCCGACGCGAATATTGCCATGGCCGATCACAACGTTCCAACCGTGAATCGCAAGAACGGCGTCACCGATCCGATCAGCCTTGTCCAGATTGAGATGCTCACCCGAAATTGCGAGGAGAACGACATTCTTCTCTTCGACATGAACGACCGCCGCCAGGGAATCGTTCACGTTGTCGGTCCTGAGCTTGGCCTCACTCTTCCTGGTATGACGCTGGTCTGCGGAGATTCCCACACAAGTACTCACGGCGCTCTGGGTGCGCTCGCATTCGGTATTGGAGTATCGGAAGTAGAAGCTGTTCTTACCACGCAATGCCTTCTTACGACGAGACTGAAGACGATGCTGGTCCAGATCGACGGTTCGCTCCAGCCCGGAGTTACACCGAAAGACCTCACGCTTTCAGTTGTTCGGAAATTAAGCATCGGCGGTGGAAAAGGTTATGCGATTGAGTTCGGCGGAGAGGCCGTGCGGGAGCTCTCCATGGAAGGCCGGATGACACTTACCAACATGACGATTGAAGCGGGAGCGAGGTCGGGCCTGATCGGTGTCGATGCAACAACGATCGACTACATCGATGGTCGCCTCTATGCTCCAAAAGGCTCGCAATGGGATATGGCTGTAAAGGCGTGGAAAGAGTTCCGGACCGACGAGGGAGCCGTCTTTGACGCAACAGTCGCGCTCGATGCCGGTACCGTGCAGCCGATGATTACCTGGGGAACCGTGCCGGACATGTCCGTGAACATCGGCGACCGTCTGCCCGATCCCGGAGATGAGCCTGACAAGCAGCGGCGCTCTCTCTTCGAACGCGCCTATGAATATATGGGGCTCAAACCAAATACTCCCGTGACGGAGATCAAGCTCGACAAAGTGTTTCTGGGTTCGTGCACGAATGGCCGCATCGAGGATCTGCGTGCCGCTGCAAAGATCGTGAAAGGCCGTCATATCGCAGCCAATATCAAACTCGCAATGGTAGTCCCTGGTTCGACCATGGTGAAAAAACAGGCTGAGGAAGAGGGATTGGATCACGTCTTCCGTGAAGCAGGATTTGAGTGGAGAGACTCAGGTTGCTCGATGTGCCTGGCCATGAACAACGACCGTCTCGAACCAGGAGAGCGTTGTGCCTCCACATCCAATCGCAACTTCGAAGGTCGTCAGGGGCAAGGAGGCCGGACGCATTTGGTCAGCCCAGCCATGGCCGCCGCTGCCGCTGTGGAAGGACATTTCGTAGATGTCCGGGAGATGGAGGGAAAAAGTGGATCCTGAAATCACCGCGATTGTCGCGCCTATCGATCGTATTGATGTGGACACGGACGCGATTCTGCCGAAACAGTTCCTGCGATCTATTGAGAAGACGGGCTACGGAACATATCTCTTTGACGAGTGGCGCTATCTCGATCACGGAGAATTGGGAGAAACCAAAGTACGTCCACTCAATCCCGATTTTGTTTTGAATCAGCCTCGTTACGCAGACGCCGAGATTCTACTCTGCCGTCGAAATTTCGGCTGCGGATCGGCACGCGAACACGCTGTATGGGCGCTCCACGAGAATGGATTCCAGGCGCTTATCGCTCCCAGTTTCGGCGATATCTTCGCTAACAATTGCTATAAAAACGGCGTTCTCCCTATCAACCTTTCGGAAGAGGATGTGGATCGTCTCTTCGTCGCAGTTGCATTGCATCCTGGCTACAAACTCACCATCGATCTTCCCCGGCAGACGATACAAACGCCTGATGAGAAGGTGCTGCCGTTCGTCATCGACACGTTCCGGAAGCGCTGTCTGATCGAGAACCTCAACGAAATCTCCTACGCTCTCGCTCACAGTCAGAAAATCCGTGAGTTCGAGTCGCGCCGTCGCGCAGAAGCACCCTGGCTCTTCAATAGTTTTTCGGAGTGATGACAAATGCATATCGCGGTGCTTGATGGAGATGGAATCGGACCGGAGGTCGTTACAGAAGCTGTGAAGGTGCTCAAAGCACTAGAGCGGCACGGCATCAATTTTGAATTTACGGAAGCTCTTATCGGCGCGGCAGCAGATGAAAAATTTCAGGAAATACTCCCGGAAGCCACGTTTGATCTCGCCCGGAAAGCCGATGCAATCCTCTTTGGAGCTGTTGGCGGTTATGCGCAGGATGCTTTGCCACGCGGCAAACGGCCGGGCGATGCTCTCCTGCAGCTTCGGAAGGCACTTGGCCTATATGGCAATTTCCGGCCGGCAATCATGTTTCCCGAACTCGTCGGTACGTCAACCCTGAAGCCCGAGTTTGTGACAGATCTCGATCTCGTCATCCTGCGCGAACTCAATGGAGACATTTACTTTGGTGAGCCACGTGGCATCACGAGGACTGCCGACGACCGAAGGCAAGGTTTTAACACGATGAGGTATACCGAGGATGAGATCGCGCGAATCGCTCATATGGGTTTTAGGGCAGCGCAGCGGCGGCGAAAGAAGCTCTGCTCCGTCGACAAGGCGAACGTGCTGGAAACATCTGAGTTGTGGAGAATGGTTGTCACAGAAGTCGGAACATCCTACCCCGATGTTGAACTCACCCATCTCTATGTCGACGCGGCTGCAATGACACTCGTACGACGCCCTGCGCAGTTTGACGTCATCGTGACGGGAAACATTTTCGGAGATATTCTGTCTGACGAAGCAGCAATGCTCACTGGCTCCATCGGCATGCTGCCCTCGGCTTCGCTTGGTGAAGGCAGCAAAGGACTCTACGAGCCAGTACACGGCTCGGCACCCGATATTGCCGGGCGTAATATTGCGAATCCGCTTGCAGCAATTCTCTCTGCGGCTATGATGCTGCGTTGGAGCTTCGGCCTGGAAGATGCGGCTGTACGCGTCGAGAAAGCTGTTCGCGGGGCGCTCGCGAAAGGCCTTCGTACCGCCGATCTGGCTGAGCCGGGACGTCGAGTCGTAGGAACCGATGAGATGGGCAGCGCTGTGGTGGAACTTGTTTAGCTTGGAGTATCTCTTATGATGAAGGCCGCCTTCTATGAAGGTCAGCAGAAAATAAGCGTTGGCGCTTGCGAACCAGTCGCCCCTGGGCCAGGTGACGTACAGGTCAAGATTGCGTTTTGCGGTATCTGCGGCACCGATCTGCATCTCTTTCACGGCAAGATGGATCATCGCATGCACCTGCCCCAGGTCTTCGGTCACGAGGTTGCGGGAACGGTGTCGGCTGTGGGATCGAACGTAAGTGGATATGCGATTGGGGCTCCTGTTACCGTGCGCCCGCTGGAGCCGTGCCTTCAGTGTCCTGCCTGTTTAGATGGAAACTCTCACATCTGCCAGCGGCTTAAATTCATTGGCATCGATAAGCCAGGAGGAATGCAGGCTCTGTGGACAGTTCCTTCCTATACCCTTCATCGCCTTCCTTCGTCGTTATCGTTGCGCGATGCAAGCCTCGTTGAGCCTTTAGCCGTTGCCTGCCATGATGTTCGCCGCGGAAGAGTGCAGTCCGGCGAATACGTGGTGGTGCAGGGAGGCGGCCCCATTGGGATTCTCATAGCCTTGGTCGCACGTGAAGCGGGGGCCAAAGTAGTTCTCAGCGAAATAAATCCCTTCAGATTGAAACTTGTGCGCGAGCTGGGATTCGACGCGATCAACCCGGCTGAACAGGACATCGTGGCCTACGTCAATGAACAGACGGGAACACGAGGCGCGGACGTTGTCTTTGAGGTTTCTGGATCCGCCGCAGGAGCCCAGAGTATGACGAAGTTGGCAAAGGTCCGCGGACGCATCGTCGTTGTCGCAGTCTTCGGCGAAGCTCCGAAGGTGGACCTCTTTCAATGTTTCTGGCGGGAGCTCGAATTGATTGGAGCACGCGTTTACGAGCCCGAGGACTTCGATCAGGCAATCGCACTCGCCGCTGCTCCCGGCAAACTGCCCTTTCAGCGCTTGATAACGGATGTATGCAAAATGGAGGAGTTGGAGTCGGCACTTCATCGCTTAGAATCGGGGGGAGATGTGATGAAGGTTTTGATTGCCTGTTCCGAAGAATAATGGAATGAAATCAGAAACACGAGCCGAGATCGCTTTTGATCATGTATCGACCACAAGGATCATCGCGATACTTCGCGGCGACCTGCAAGGCCGCGAGCTTGAGATCGTTCAAGCGCTTGTGGACGGCGGCATCACGGCGGTCGAGGTCTCAGTCGTAACGCCCGGATACGCACAAGCTATTCAACGCCTGTCGGAACGCTTTCGGGATCGAGCAGCGATTGGAGCGGGCACTGTGCTGACCGCAGATCAATTGCAGACGGTTTATCAAGCAGGCGCGTCTTTTGTGGTGTCACCGAATGTCGCTCAGGAGATCATCTGTAAAACACGCGAGCTGGGCATGGCATCGTTCCCCGGCGCATACACGCCGACCGAAATCGTTTTAGCCGCCCAGTTGGGAGCACACGCGGTCAAGGTCTTTCCCGCTGTTTCGCTCGGCCCGCCCTATTTCCGCGCGCTGCAGGGCCCTCTTCCTGACGTGAAACTTATCCCGACAGGCGGAATCCATCTCGGAAACATGGCCGATTATTTTGCTGCAGGCGCTTTTGCTGTGGGGATCGGTTCCGAGCTTGTTGGAGCGCCGGAAATTCTAAATCACGATACTGACGCTCTCGTTCGCAAAGCCATGGATTTTGCTCAGCTGGCCCGGGTGATTCGTAATGTTGAGTGATCCATCGACATTCTTTTGTGTGGACATGGGAACCACTCGTACTCGGGTCTGGTTCACTGAGGATGGAGTGGTCCGGGCTCATCAGTCCGGAGACTTCGGCGTGCGCAATGTCGCCTCCGGGCAACCAAGGCAGTGGCTCGTAGAAGAATTGAGCTTGTTGCTAAAGAAAACCCAGATGGACGCTGCTTCGCGCGGTCTCAATAAAAAAACCACTGCGATTCTGGCAGCAGGCATGATTACCTCGGATCACGGGCTTCAGGCGGTTGACCATGTCGAAGCCCCGGTGAGCGAGGCGACGCTCGCGCGACGCTTGTGGAGAGGGACTTTTTCCGGCGATTTTGATCTGCCGCTCGTCATGGTGCCGGGCGTTCGCACTTTAGGGCCTGATTCCGGAATGGAAGGCGTTTTACAAAGCGACATGCTACGCGGCGAGGAAACACTGTGTTTCGGTTTGCTGAAGACCGGTCTGCTGCAGCCCTCAATGGGGCTGTTTAATTTGGGCTCTCATTGGAAGTGGATTTCGATCGACGAAGAGGCACGAATCTCGGCAAGCCGTACGACACTCACGGGAGAGATGATCCATGCTATCCGCTCCCATACTTTGATCGCCTCAGCCTTGCCACAGGGGCCCCCTGGAAACTTAGATTCGACCTGGGTCGATCTAGGGTTTCACGAGGCTCGCCACGCAGGTCTGGGCCGTGCGATGTTTGGTGTTCGTTTGCTTGAGCAGGCGAAGCAGGGAAGCAGCGATGACCGGCTCTCCTTTCTGTATGGAGCATTCATTCAAAGTGAAATTGTCCCCTTGTTGGCCCAGATGAAAGGTAGCGACAGACAAGTGCTGATCAGTGGACACGCCAGTCTTGCAAAGCATTGGGGCCATTATCTCAATCTGTATGGTGTCCCGGCCACGATCATCACTGAAGCGGAACAAGAGCATGCATATCTGACGGGCTTGCTGGCGCTATCGCAAAAGCATCTCTAGACTGCTGCGGTCATAATAACTGGGTTATTGAGAAGAGATTCAATTCTTCATCAGCGCTATGGCAGTTTTGTAGCCTGCGTCGTTGCGAAAATCATCCCAGCTCTTTTCCTGGGCAAGCTCTACAGGATCGTTATAGCCATGATCGATTGCTTTTTGCAGGTCTGCAAGAGCGTCGGCACGTTTCCCTTGCGCCGCTTCTACAGTCGCCAGGTTGTACCAGGCATAACGAATTTCGGGATGGTTCTCCCCCAGTATTCTAATTTCGCCTTCCAGCGCATCGCGATACATTCTCTCGGCCTCCTGGTAACGCTTTTCCGTCAGCAAGATGCCGGCGAGATTGGCGATAGCAAATTGAGTTTCCGGATGATCGGGGCCGAATGCGCGACGGCGTCCTTCGATGACTTCACGCTGCAAGCGCTCCGCTTCTTCGACGCGCCCTTCGCTCATCAGTGTGTTTGCGAGATTGCCAAGAGCCAGCAGAACCTTCGGATGGTCTTTGCCCAGGACGCGCTCACTCATCTCCAATCCTCGCCGCTGCAGCTTTTCAGCCTGTGCGTATTGCCCCTGCCTGAAGTAGACATAAGCAAGATTCTGCATGGAACTGATGGTGTCAGGGTGATCGGGGCCAAGCTTTTCGGATCGGCGTTTGTACAGTTCCTCCCAAATGGCCTGCTCCTTTGGGTACTCCCTGGTACCGTCGTAGGCAATCGCTAAACTATGGAGCGCACTTAGAGCTTCTGGGCCGTTAGGACCTGAGACACTCTCCGCATCCTTGACGACTTGCGTCAGCAGTCTTACCGCGTCCGCGTAACGGCCCTGTTCGTTGTAGAGCGCACCGAGAGCGCTCTTGGTGCGAAGGGTCTCAACATTACGGGCGCCGAATACGCGTTCCTGTCTCTCCAGTGTGTCGAGATATAGTTTTTCGGCTTCCTTGTACTGAGCACGGTACTCAAGAATCCTGGCAAGCAAACGTTGCGAAGCCAGTGTTTCCTGGTGATTCGGTCCAAGCAGGCCGGTCTGGATACGGGCTGCCCGCTCCAGCATCTGTTGCGCAGGTGGATAAAGGCCAAGTCCTTCGTAGACGTTCCCGATGGTATACATCAGCCGCGCCTGCAGAAAAGGTTGACCGGCAAGATCGGTTTCGATCTGGTGAGCGCCCTTGTCAAGAATCTCCCGCGCGGTGATCTCGTCGCCTCGGGATTCATCGGGGTCCGATACTTTGAAGGTTCCGACAAGAAAGTCCGAGACGCGTTCGGCAACCTGCGCTTCGCGATTGGCGCGATCACGCTCGCGTGCGATACGTGTCGCCCCAATGATCAGTAATGCGATCAATGCAACCGTGGCAATGGCAACGGTCGCCGAAACGGCTACGCCAAACCGGTGTCGACGTATAAACTTGCGAGCACGATAGGCGATCGACGGTGGGACCGCTAACACAAGTTCGTGATGGAGAAATCTTTTGATATCGGCTGCGAGATCGGAGGGTGAGCCATAGCGTCGCGACCGTTCTTTTTCGAGAGCTTTCAGCGCGATAGAATCCAGATCGCCCCTCAATTGTTTTCCCAGGTCCGCCGGTTCTGTACGCCGATTGCGGGCCGCAAGCGACGAATGTTCTCCAGAGGCGCGGAGCCTGGTGCTGGGTTTCGGGGCATCTTCTTCTCGTAACCGCCTGAGCACCTCATGGAAAGCCAGATTGCGAATGTCAGCGAGATCCAGCGGCAGAGCGCCTACAAGCAGCTCGTAAAGCACAACACCGAGGGAGTAGACATCCGTTCGAGTATCAATATCCTCCCCTCCTGAATCTGCCTGCTCCGGGCTCATATATTCGGGAGTACCGATGGGAGAACCGGCTCTCGTAAACATGGTTTCAGCAGTCAGGCGCTGGGATATGGCTTTAGCTATCCCAAAATCGATAATCTTCGGAACGGGTCTTCCGTCTACTTCCGTGACCAGTATGTTGGAAGGCTTCAGATCGCGATGGATGATGGCTTTCTTGTGGGCATGCTGAACACGATCGCAAACCTGAGTGAATAAAGCCAGCCGTTCATGTGTCGTGAGCCGATGCTTGTCACAGTACGTGGTGATGGGCAGGCCGGCGATAAATTCCATCGCAAAATAAGGCAAGCCCTCCGCCGTGGATCCTGCATCGAAAACTTTGGCGATTGCCGGATGATCCATGAGGGCAAGTGCCTGTCGCTCCGATTCGAATCGCGCTGCCACCTCGCGCGTGTTCGTTCCGCTTTTGATTAACTTCAACGCGACCCTGCGCCATACAGGAAGTTTTTGCTCAGCAAGCCACACTTCGCCCATGCCGCCTTCGCCGATGCGTTCCAGCAGGTGATAAGGACCAACAACCAGCGAAGATGAAGGCTCGATATTCAGGGCTGTGGTTTGGGGATCGGGTTTTGGCGGTAACGGTGGTTCCGGCACGGGACACGTCCAATGCGTTAAGTCGATCGGAGGTTGGCCATTATATATCGCTGGCGGCGTGAGTGCGAGTCCTCTCTTACATGGTCATGCGGACGCGCGCGAGCGCTCGGTCGTGCATTTGATCGGCGCAAAGCGGAGCGTGGGATGCCTATCCTAAAAGGAACATGCCAAAATGAGAGATAACAGTCATGGCAAACGAAAATATCCCGGAAATCCCTCCCATTGTTCAAAACGCATCTGAATCGGTCGAAGAATCGGATCCATCGTTTGGTTCAGTCCTTTCACAATTTGAGCAAAGTCATGCTCATCAGTCGGAGACGGCCCAGAAAGAGGGCCGGGTCGTTGCCCTCTCTGCAGACTCCATCTTTCTGGACATCGGTTTCAAAGTCGAGGGTGTTCTGCCTCGAAGCGAGTTCGATAAGAACGCCGAAGAGGTTGTGCCGGGCGACAGATTTCTGGTTTCGGTCAAGGGTCGTAATGAAGAAGGCTATTATGCACTTTCCCGTCTCAAGATAGCCCAGCCGAAGGATTGGTCGTCGCTGGAAGAAGCTTTCGCTCAGAAGTCCGCCATTACCGGAACGGTGACCGGAGTAGTAAAGGGCGGCCTCAGCGTGGACGTTGGAGTGCGCGCCTTTATGCCGGCGTCACGCAGTGGAACACACGATGCGACTGAGATGGATAAGCTTGTCGGCCAGGAGATCACCTGCCGCATTGTGAAGCTCGATGTTGCCGATGAGGATGTGGTCGTCGATCGCCGCATCATTCTTGAAGAGCAGGCGCGTCTGCAGGAGCAGAAGCGATATGCGGAGGTCAATGAAGGCGATATTGTCGGCGGGCAGGTGCGCAGCCTCACCAGCTATGGCGCCTTCATCGATCTGGGTGGAGTGGACGGACTTCTCCATGTCAGTGATATCGCCTGGAGTCGGGTGAACAATCCGGAAGATGTGTTGTCGGTAGGCCAGCAGCTCCAGGTGAAGGTGCTGAAGATCGATCGGGATACCAGACGGATTTCACTTGGACTCAAGCAACTGCTTCCGGAGCCGTGGGATTCTGCTTCGGATCGATATGCGGCAGGGCAACGCGTTACCGGTACCGTCACGCGCCTTACTGATTTTGGAGCGTTTATTGAACTGGAACCGGGCATCGAAGGACTGATTCACGTCTCCGAAATGTCGTGGGTGAAGAAGGTCCGAAAACCCAGTGATCTTCTCAAACAAGGAGACACGGTTGAGGTTGTGATTCTTTCCCTGAGCCCTGGCGACCGTCGGCTTTCTCTCGGACTCAAGCAAGCACTCGGCGACCCGTGGGCAGATGTGCCGCAAAGATTCCCCGCAGGGTCCACCATTGAAGGTCCAGTCACAAGGCTGACGAAGTTCGGTGCTTTTGTGCAACTGATAGAAGGGGTGGAAGGTCTGGTGCACATCAGCGAAATCAGCGCTGAAAAGCGCATCAATCATCCACAAGAGGTGCTCAAGACCGGTCAGCTGGTCAAAGCTCAGGTGCTTGGCATCGATATGGAGAAACGGCAGCTCAAGCTGAGCATGAAGCAGCTGGTTCCCACCGATCTGGACGAATACATCGGGGAACATAAAGTGGGCGATGTTGTTTCCGGTCGTCTTATCGAGCACTTATCGTCGCATGCTGTTGTCGAGCTTGGCGAAGGCATCCGGGCGACGTGCCGAATGACGGCGAACGCTCCTGTAGCGGCAGAGAGCAAGAGTGAAGCCAAACCCGACCTTACCGCGCTCACCTCTATGCTGAATGCCCGTTGGAAAGGGAATGCAAAGTCTCCTGTACCGCAGCCTGAATCGCTTCATGTTGGTCAGATTCGCAATTTTCGAATTGCGACGCTCAACACCGAGACAAAAGAAATCACCCTGGAGCTGGCATAGGGCAGGCGGTCCTATGGGCGAAGCGGCATAATCGATTCACGATTCTGATTCTAGACAGGTGACTTCAGGCTCATGCGAAGGTCTATTCTCGCACTCACAATCGCCGCTTTTGGCATCGGCACTTCAGAATATGTCATCATGGGGCTGCTGCCGGACCTGGCGCAATCGTTCAACATCAGCATACCCAAGGCAGGTGTCATTGTTTCGGCCTATGCGCTAAGCGTGACCTTTGGATCTCCACTGGTCGCGCTTGCTCTTTCGAAGCAGGAACGAAAGCGGTCGCTCATCGTTCTGATGAGCATCTATCTTATCGGGAATCTTTGTTGTGCCCTGTCTTCCAACTTCTTCCTCATGCTTGCTGCTCGTATTCTGACAGCGCTCAGTCATGGAGCTTTCTTCGGCACAGGGAGCATCGTCGCGGCGAATCTTGTGCCTAAGGAAAAGCGAGCGCAGGCCATCACAACCATGTTCAGCGGCTTAACTTTGGCGAATGTGCTGGGCGTACCTGCAGGCACTGCTTTAGGCCATGTTTTCGGGTGGCGTTCGACCTTTTTCGCTCTCATTCCGATTGGCCTGATTGCGATGATAGGGCTCTTTCTCTGGGTGCCGCGGCAGGAGTCAGAGCCGGTTCACCTGAGGCACGAATTCCACACAGTAATGAATCCAAAAGTGCTGCTAGTGCTCGGGTTATCGACTCTAAGCTCAGTCTCTCTATTCACGGTGTTCACGTACATAGCACCCATTCTCTCGGCAGTGACACATCTACCCGCACATGCGACTGCATGGGTCCTCGTCCTCTTTGGAGTGGGCATCACCATCGGCGTTCTTGTTGGAGGACGCCTGAGCGATTGGCGGCAGATGACAACGGTTGTTGTGGGATACATCCTCGTCACGCTCACTCTACTGCTCATGCCTCTCACGATGCCTTACGCCATAGCAATGGGAACATGTGTTCTGAGCTGGGGTATGTTCCACTTCGCAGCATCGGCGCCACTTCAAGCCCGCATCGTGGAAAAGGCGCGCCGCGCTCCGAATCTGGCATCCACCTTGAATCAAGGAGCCTTCAACCTTGGGAATGCGCTGGGCGCGAGTCTCGGAGGCATTGTCCTGACGGCTGGATACAGCTATAAGATCCTGCCACTCGTAAGTGCGGTGATCGCGTCTACTGTGCTTGTACTTGCCTTCTTTGCAATCAGGCTGGACTCTAGGCGAATCAGCGATCCCGACTTTGTTCCCGCATACAAGGACCAATTTCCCGTGCACTAGGACAAACAAAAGCCCCGCTCGCGAGCTATCCGAGCGGGGCTTTCAGGTAGGACTACCAATTAGTTATGCTGCCGGATGTTTCAGCACATCCGCTAAAGCGCGTAACCGTGTTGAGTCAGCCGGACTCTTCGCTGTGGTGGCGCTTTCTTCCAGGGACGGTGCCATGCCCTTCAGCTTCGCCACTTTGCTCTCGCTCATGTGCGATTTTTCTGCACTGGTGATCGCCTTCTGCAGAGCAGCGATTCGTTTTGCAGACAAAGCCTGCGACCGCGCCAATTGATCCACGTAAGCCTTCGCCACCACCAATTGTGCAGGCCACTCGATCTTTTGCTGGTTCTGCACATTCAGCTCCGTGACTCGAACAGCTTTCGCCGCGTCGATTTCGTTCTGCGTCAGAAACTTTGTCGGCGTCAGTTCAAAGATGTCCAGCCCGCGCGCAATTTCCGATCCGTAGATTGAGCCGTTGTACCAGTACGCCGACCAATCGCCACCCAGTACCAACGTCTTCGGATCAATCGGTCCACGATCGAAGTACGCGATCTCAAATGGATGCGCCGGATCCGTAAAGTCCATTACCGAAATGCCACCCTGATACCAGGCTTGCACTTCGATATCGCGCCCGGGAACCGGGACCAGCGAACCGTTATGTGCCACGCAGTTCTCCGTATCACCCTGCGCCGCAGGCAGCTTGTAATAACTTGCGAGACTCAGCTTGTCATCCTTCAGGTTGAAGATCGCATCTGCGCCCCACTTGTTCGGGTCGTTCGGACGGCACCGCGCCCCCAGCCCGCCGCCCCACTCGTCTGTGAACACCACTTTTTTCGCGTCATTCGAAAACGATGCGGAGTGCCAATACGAGTAGTTCGGATCATTCACGGCGTCCACCCGCTTCGGATGTACCGGGTCCTTGATGTCCAACACAATTCCATTGCCAGAGCACGCGCCCGCCGCCAGCCCGACGGCCGAGTACACCGTGATGTCATGGCACTGATTC
>JAATFH010000336.1 GCA_015655315.1 Terriglobales bacterium | reverse complement strand
CGAATGACTTCCTGTAAATCGGAGGCCAGATGGCCTTGCGCTTAAGGAGATGGCCTCATGGAACTGTCGCACTTTTTATCGGATCTGTCTTATGGATTGCAACTTACAACTTCTTTATCTTCCGCGGATACATGGCGCATCGCTTTTCTGCCCGCGCAGACCAGGCGTCCCTTGTGCGGGGTGTCGATCTCGAACCCCGCGATGCGCGCATTCATGATTTGCTAGGACGCTACCTCCTCTTCAATGCGCAAGATCCCTCCGCCGCCGTTGTAGCAATGAGGCAAGCCGTTGCACTCAATCCATACAACGCCTCTTATTGGCTTGACTTGGCACAGGGAGATCTGACCTCAGGCGCTCAGACGGAATACAAGCACGCAATCAACCGTGCCTTGGCTGCCGATCCTACCACTCCCGAAGTCGCATGGAACGCGGCAAATTTAATGGTCTTTCAGGGTGATATTGAGCACGCACTTCCTGAGTACGCCGTCGTATTCAATCACTCTCCACGCTTAGTTCCCGCAGCGCTCAGCCAATGCTGGCAGATTTTTCACAGCACGGATAAGATTTTCCCCATTCTGCCGCGGGATCCGTTCGTCTATCTTCAGTTCCTTCATTTGCTGACTTCTGCAGAAGAAACGGACGCAGCCGCCCAGGTATGGACGGCTTTGTTGGGGATGAACAAGAAGTTTGATTTTCACGATGGCCTTTT
This sequence comes from Terriglobales bacterium, assembly GCA_015655315.1. Lineage (GTDB taxonomy): Bacteria > Acidobacteriota > Terriglobia > Terriglobales > Acidobacteriaceae > Alloacidobacterium. The sequence continues at coordinate 11,906 of JAATFH010000336.1, read as the reverse complement.
CTATATCGATTACTTGCTAGGAAATCGCAAGGTCGAACAAGCCGCCGAAGCATGGAGGCAACTCTCCCTAAGTTCGCCTCAGCTCGCGAGTTATAGCCAACCTGGCAATCTGGTCGTAGATGGAACGTTCTCCGAAAATATCCTGAATGCGGGCTTCGATTGGCATTATGTACAGAAGACCGGAACCACGGTATTGTTGGACAGCAATGAATACTATGGTGCTCGGGCGAACCGGTCCATCTCCATTACATACACTGATATGAACGATGATCCAGGCTTATATCAGTACGTTGCAGCCAAACCCGACACCATGTATAGATTGTCGGCCTGGGTGAAGAGTGACGACCTGCAAGCTGCCAATGGACCGGCGCTCGGTGCCGTCGATGCCTATGACAACAGAGAGTACGCGACCACAGATGTAACCCTGGGAACGACCACTTGGCACGAGGTCTGGAAGGATTTCAAGTCGGGGCCAGAAACACGACTCATTACGATACGCATTCTCCGCAATCCTGCAAACACTGCAATGCGTGGCAGATTCTGGATTGACGATGTACGCATGTGTCCAATCCGCAATCCTGGCGTTGCGTCGAAATAGGCTTGTAATTCAATATCGAGAATCTGCGAGCACCGTCAACTGCAAATTCAATCCGCAGGTTTACGGCAGGTGATCACAAGCTGTTCTATCAAGTGTCTCTCGCCTTCGACTGTCCAGGAAATCCGTTCCACCGTCACGTCAGTGAAATCGTGAAAAAGTTCCGGTACTCTATCTCGACGAAAAAAGAAGCAGAACCCGGTCCCGGCCAAAGGTCCTTCGCGAAGATTTTTAAAACCGTCAGGTTCCACCAAGTCGCCCGTACCGTAGCCCCAGGTTCGCTCAGTAAAGAATGACGAGAGAAATAATCCGCCCGGCTTAAGTACGCGACGCACCTCTGTCAACGCCCGCTCGATGCTGTTCCGTGAATTGGAACAAAGGCTCACATTTTCCACGACGCCATCAAAACTGGCATTTGCCCAAGGTAAATCGGCAAAGTCTCCCACACGCAAGTCCGCCGCGAGTCCCTCGCCTGTCAGCCGCTGCCGAGCCCGCCGGATCGCAGTCTCAGAGCCATCGATCCCGGACACAGCAAAGCCTTCTCGCGCCATAAACCAGACATTAGCGCCCGGCCCGCAGCCAATCTCCAACAGACGAACCTTAGTGCGATCAGAAACGTGATAGAAATTACGTGCAACAAAACGCAGGATGTGTTCAGGCGGATATTTGCCCCACTGCTTGTTTCGAAAAATCTCTTCCCATCGGGGGTCCCAGGTTGACTTGTCAGGATGTATGGACATTGAGCCTCGGCAGCTAACAGTTATGGGAAAACTACAATCCATTCTAATTAGAGGATCATACTGACGTCTCAGCAACCTAGCTATCAGCGCCGCCAATTATAATTTGCTTGACCTATGCCATCCGATAAGCTCTCTAACTCCGGCACGAGCAATCGGCTGGCTCGTTTCTCCACTCTATCGGCCACTTGAAACATACTTCGCAAGGCGCAGAAGGAGAAACGTGGTGTATGTAAATGAGGAAAACATGAATATTGCGATTGGCCAGCACAAAATCGGAATTGGAGAGCCGTGTTTCATCATTGCTGAGGCTGGCGTCAACCACAATGGCAGTTTTGAAATGGCGCGCGATCTCGTAGATATCGCGGTGTCGGCAGGGGCCGACGCAGTCAAATTCCAGACCTTTAAGGCAGATAAAGTCTGCTCGCCTTCGGCGCCCAAAGCAACGTATCAGCTTCAGACGACCAATTCCCCAGAATCTCAACTGGAGATGGTAAAGCAATTGGAATTACCCTTTGAAGCGTTCAGGGAGTTGCAGTCATACTGTAACTCAAAAGGCATTCTCTTCCTCTCCACGCCCTTTGATTATGAAAGCGCTGATTTTCTCTCCGAACTTGCGGTACCCGCATTCAAAATCTCATCTGGGGAAATTACGAATTTACCGTTCATAGAACACCTGGCAAAGAAACATCGGCCACTGATACTTTCAACCGGCATGTCGACTTTAGAAGAAGTCGGAACAGCTGTAGAGGCAATTCGAACAACGGGCAACGACCAACTCGCGCTCTTGCAGTGTGTGAGCAACTATCCTGCCCAGCCCTCCAGCATCAACCTCCGCGCCATGCATACCATGGCAGATGCCTTCGGTGTGCTAGTCGGTTACTCGGATCATACGACAGGAATAGATATTGCGAACGCGGCTGTAGCATTGGGCGCGTGCATCCTTGAAAAACACTTCACAATCAGTCGTGATCTTCCCGGTCCTGACCATCGTGCCTCGCTTGAGCCGCACGAACTGGCCGCAATGGTTCGCAGTATACGAGATATCGAAGCAGCATTAGGCGACGGATGTAAGCGGCCGGCCCTGGAAGAAAGGAATATCGCGGCAATTGCGCGACGCTCATTAGTAGCTACAAGTTACATCCACGCAGGCACTGCTCTAACAGAAGATATGATCGCAATTCTGCGCCCCGGAACAGGACTGCCACCTGCAATGCGCTCGCAGTTGTTGGGGCGGCGAGTGCGACATGATATCGAGGCTGGTACTTTACTATCTCTGAATATGCTGCAATGACTGATTGAAGTGCCAAACCTCTGGTCGGCTCTACGATCTTTGTGGCGTGGTGTCTTTCGTACTGTCGCACCCGGCAGGTTCCAGTTTGGGATCAAGCCCGTCTACGTTCCCAATGTCTGGGAGTCACATGATCCCGCACAGAGAGCGTATTGAACTATGCTGCATATAGCCGCGACACAAGGTTTAGCCGGAGCCAAAGAGGTGGCACACCATGCCAAGAACTGCGGACACATCGCCTCGGACTCGAGCCACCATTTATCAAGCTCGGCCCTGCTCCTAATGCGAGGAGCCGGTACGACCTGAGGGACGTCGAAGCAGTTATCGAGGAAGGCAGACGCTACCCCGTTCGTACCAACGCACCATTAGCTTTTTGGGAAAACGAAAATCCCTTTGGCAGCGCGCCCTAGCATCATGCTATGATTTCGCCCATCGCCCTCGCAATTTCCTAGTAGGCGCATCAAGAGTCTTCGCCGGCCAGTTTGCAGAAAACCACAGAAAGGCGGCGAGTAAGGTTACCACTGCACCCATCGTGAGAGCATAGTCCCAAGTCCTCCAGTGCTGAACTGCTGCTCCGATCATGATGGGAGAGAGAAAGCCGCCGAGGTTGGAGGCACTGTTCATAAGACCTCCGAAGACGCCTGCTGACTTGCCACCGAAGTCAGTAGCTGCGCCCCATGCCATGGGCAGAAACAAATCGCCAACGGCTGCGGCAGCAGCAAACATGAACGGCGCAACTTTGGAAGAGGATATAACCCCGAAGTAGAAAAGAACCGAAGCTGCCAACAATGCAAGGAATCCTAGAATGGCGCGAGCACGTGCTGCGCCGATCCTGTGGCTGACATCATCACAAAGCATGCCGCCCAGCCAATTCGAACCAATACCCAGCAGAAATGGCACTGCAGCATAACTGGCTGCTTGCGTTAGGCTAAACCCTCGCCGCTCCACTAGGTATGTGGGATACCAGGTTGCATAAAACTGCCACATTACCGTATATCCGAAGATCGCCAGCATCAACGCAGGCATACGAAAAGACCATACACGTGCGGATTTCTTCGGTACATCCAAGGGCGCTTCGGCGTTCGACAATGGCACAGGCGCAATTTTCGTCCACACAACGGCCGCAATGAGGCCGAACAATGCAATTGCGAGAAAAGTGAGACGCCACCCATAGCGGAGCAGAATAAAGGCAGTGATCACTGGAGCCATCGCTCCGCCAAGTCTTCCTCCGCTAAGGAAGATGCCGAATGCGGTCGTTCTCCATTTCGCAGGGAGCCAGCGGGGAAAGGCGGAAACAATCGAAGGGACCAGGGCCGCCTCCATCCCTCCGAATGCAAACCGGATTGCTATCAACATGACGTAGCTGGTAGCTGCGCCTGTAAGAGCAGTGAAAGCGGACCACGACAGGATGGCGAAGGTAACAATCCGTCGCGGACCAACGCGATCAGCAACCATGCCCCAGGGAGCCTGCAGGAGCGCGTAGGAAAGAAGGAAGCTACTGAATACCAGCCCCAACTGCGTGGGACTGAGGTGGAATTCGCGGCGCATGCTGGGAGCCGCAACTGAAATCGCACTGCGATCAATGTAGCTAACAATATTGAGGAAGGTCGCTGCGCCAACAATCAGGTATTGCTGATTCGAGCGCTGTCCAGAAACCAAGATCGCTATCCACCTTCTCGCAAAGGACGCTGCTTCGATTCAGCATCAGGATTCTACGGTGAATGCCGCAACCGTTGCTTGTCAAGAACTATATTTCACTTAAAGAATGTATTCTTCTATTGTAAATCTTTACGAAACTCTAAGGATTCTGCTCCTGCCGCAGAGCTTTGGCCTTCTCCCTGGCCTGAGTCGCTTCATTGAGTTTGTTCGTCCTCTGGTAGACCTGGGCAAGAAGCTCAAATATCTCGGGATTGGAAGGATACGTTTTGGAAAGAGACTGGAGTTGTTCAGCGGCATCCGGGAGATTGCCTCTTGCTATCTCCGTCTGAGCCGCCCCCAGCTGCGCTTCCACTCCGTCAGGCTCCAGCAGGAGAGCGGCGTCAAACTGGTCTTCCGCAGCATCCATATCCTTCAAACCGATATCGATTTTCCCTAACAATACATGACCGGCATATTGTCCGGGATCAGCCTTGAGACTCGTCTCCAGCGCGGCACGCGCGCCCTCCAGATCGCCGCTTTTTTCCAGAGCCTGTCCCTCCTGAAATGCGATGGCGACATCTTCCGGTCGAAGGTCACGGGCTGCCCTTAGATGGAGCGCGGCTTCTTTGTAATTACCGGTCTGCAGTTCCAACTCTCCCAGCTGACGAAGGGCAGTCCATGACTTTGGATCTAGCTGCAACACCTTCTTGAGGACGACACGGACATCCTCCACACGAGAGTCTTCCTGCGCGAGCATGGCGGCATGGAGAAGGTTCTGTTCCTCAATTCTGTCCTTCGGGTCCGGCAACAGCAGGTCCTGAGCGGGGATTGGAGGGATCGACGCCTTCCTGCTCATTTCCGCGAGCTCTAATCGAACCGACGGAATTGATGACCCGGAATTTCCGTAGAGGTTCTTGCTTTCCGCTGGATCAGCATGAAGATCGTAGAGCTCCGGTCGAGGTGCCTCGATCAGCTTGTAATTGCTCGCTCGCACAGAACGCAATGGCGACCAGCCAAAATGAAGAGGATAATCCGTCTGGCCAAACGCAGGACGCTCCGGGGCATTGTCTCCAGACGACAACGCAAGCAGAGATGCGCCGTCCAAAGCATCTGGAGCTGACACGTGTAGCACCTGCAACACGGTTGGCACAATATCAACAGTACGGACCTGAGCATCTATGGTCTTACCGGCGGAACGATTCCCTGGAAGCTTCACGATAAGAGGAACGTGGATAGTCGAATCGTAAAGAAAGGTTCCGTGTGTGTCTTCCCCATGCTCACCAAGACCTTCACCGTGATCTCCAGTCAGAATCACGAGGGACGGATCATACGCTTCTCTTTTTTTGAGATAGTCCAGAAAGTTGCCTAAGGCAGAGTCGGCGTATGCGATTTCACCGTCGTATGGATGGCTCTTGTAAAGTTGTTCGAAGGGCGGTGGCGGCTCATATGGGTCATGGGGATCGTAGAGGTGAATCCAGATGAAGTGTGGGCCGGAGGGATTGCGATCCAGCCAGTCCTTAGCGTGCTGCACCACATCCATTCCACGGCGCTCCAGCCGTCCCCAACGCGATTTTGCCACCGGAGTCTGGGGAAAGTTATCGTAAAAATCAAATCCGCGATTAAGACCCGGAGCCAGAGAGTTGCTGTCAAGAATGACCGCTCCGATAAAAGCTGCGGTGTGGTATCCATGCTCCTTTAAAAGCTGGGCCAGAGTGGAGTGCGAGGCATCGAGGGGAGTGGCAAAATCTGTTACGCCGTGAGAACTTGGAAGAAGCCCTGTGAGGATGCTGACGTGCGAAGTATTTGTAATAGGACTGGGCGTAAAGGCATGGGTAAAGCGAAGGCCATCATTCGCCAGACCATCGATTGCCGGCGTACGAATGAGATCATTGCCATAGCAATGCAGATGGTCGGCCCGCAAAGTATCGATAGTTACCAGAACAATATCTGGAAGGCGAGAGGTCTCTGCCTGCTGTGCTGAGGCTGAGTTACTCCATAAACCAAGCACGCAGATGCCGACAACTAAGGCAATCCTCATGTCAAAAGAGGCTAGCATAGATCAGTCTCATTCTTATCCTATGATTGTGGTTGAGCAATGTTAAGGGAGCGGGTGGCCGTCAATGACGATATAATTTCGCTGCCCCACAAGTGAGTTCAGGAAGACAGAGGAGAAGAGATTGAACAGAATACGATCCGACGCCAGTCGATCTAACTATTGGGTGCCGATTCTAGGGTCGGCAATTAAGATTCTGGACGTATTCTACGAAGCCGAATCGGACCTCACACTGCACGAAATCAGCGAGAAGGCGAAAGTAGGAAAGACCTCTGCTTTTCGAATCCTGTATACCCTGGACAAGGTGGGATATGTAGAGAAGGACCCGGTGTCGGGCAAATACCGGCTTGGGGTCGGCATTGTTTCGGCCGCCCGCAAGACACTCGCAGGCGGCAGCCTGGTGCAGATTGCGCGGCCTTACCTCAAGAAGCTGCGCGACGAATTCGGTGAGACAACGAATCTTGCCACACTGCTAAAGGACGACATTGTCTACCTCGAAATATTTGAGAGTACCCATTCCTTCCGCATGACCGATACGGTAGGCTCGCGCGTGCCATGGCATTCGACAGCTCTTGGAAAATCCATCGCAGCCTATCTGCCGGAGGATCGCGTCAAGTCGCTGCTTAAACAGTCTCCGATGAAGCGACTGACGCCGAATACGATTACAGGACTGCGCGACTATCTGAAAGCGCTGGCCACGGTCAGAGAGCAGGGTTATGGCGTGGATTGCGAGGAGTCGGAACTGGGAGCAACCTGCATCGCCGCGCCGATCTTCGGAGCGGAAGACACGGTTACGGGAGCGCTCAGCATTTCCGGCCCAAGTCCACGCATACAGGACAAGCAGAACAAGATCATCCAATCGCTGAAGTCGATCTCAACGGCTATCTCCCGATCCTTGAGCACTGAATATGCAGTGGTTCATCGTCGCTAACTAGATACAATCCGGCCTGGCCTCGGAAAAATCGTCCCCTCAGTCCCGAGGCCACATTTCTTTTGCACAACACACATTTTAACTGCAAAACCTCTTGACGTCCGGCTTTCCGGCGCGTACACAGGGGCTATAGATCTATGTGCAGGGTCGACACCCCTCACTGATTATTGATCCAGCGAAAACGAGCAAGCTGCCATTGGATCGTCGACAATACGATATCCGGAGTCGCTGTTTGGTATCCAGACTGACCGCAATACTTTCCCTAATGACCAAACAGATCGAAGCGGCATTCATTTTTTGGCTGCCGCAGTATCGACTTCCGGTATGTCTGGCGCTTGTCATTCTTGCGATAGTATGTCCAGCCGCATCCGAAGCAGCGAGTACGCCTCGAACTCCAGTCATTCTTATTTCCATTGACACCCTGCGTGCCGACCATCTCAGCGCCTATGGATATAAAGTGCTGCGAACACCGGCGATCGATTCGCTCACTGAACATGGAACATTATTTGACAATGCCAGTACGCAGGTACCCCTGACGCTTCCCTCGCACGTCTCTTTGTTCACTTCCACCTATCCGTTTTCCAACGGCGTGGAGGATAACGGTCAGGCTCTGACGCCGAATGCCGTTACGCTGACCACAACTTTGAAAAAAGCAGGATATGCAACCAGCGCATTTATTGGAGGATTTGCGCTGGACCGGAGGTTCGGGCTCGATCAAGGCTTCGATTTCTACGACAGTCCCTTTCGTCTTCATCAGCAAGAGAGTGTTGATCTGTCGGACCTCAAACATCCCGCGAATGAGGTAGTAGCTTCCGCAGAAGACTGGCTTGATCGAAATGGACAAAAGCCGTTTTTTCTTTTTCTACACCTGTACGACCTGCATACTCCTTATCAGCCTCACACGCAGATACAGACAGCCCCCGGCATCAGTGGTTACGATCAGGAACTGGCATATGTCGACCACTCCTTGAAAGGCTTTTTTACCCATCTCCGGGAAAAGGGCATCTTCAATCGGGCTCTCATCTTATTTATTGCCGATCACGGCGAAAGTCTTGGTGAACATGGCGAGTCAACGCATGGCTATTTTCTCTATCAGAGCACTCTCCACGTCCCCGTCATCTTTCACTGGCCAGCAGGTACGCCACCGCTTCCGTCGCATATCGATGAGCCTGTAGGGCTGGTTGATCTCGCGCCAACTGTTCTCGACTTCTTGGGACTCCCGGCTGTCCCGCAATTCCAGGGATCGAGCGGGCTTCCATCTTCAGCGCAACATCCACCACAAGCCGTCTATAGCGAGAGCCGTTACGCTCACGATCACTACGGCTGTGATCCGATACGCTGCCTGAGAGTTGGCCACTACAAATATATTGAGGCGCCGAAGCCGGAGCTGTATGACCTGCAAACCGATCCTCATGAATTGCAGAATATCTATAGCAGTCAGAGAGCTATGGGACGCACGCTCCACAGTGAGTTGCGATCCTTCACGGCAGGTTTTCCGTCCAAGAATGCCGGGACATCGAACGCACTGAGTCCTGAGGCCTCGGAACAGCTCAGGGCTTTAGGTTATATGCCAGGCGGGAGCGGTGCGGGTAGTCGCGCGATGACCGGAATCGATCCGAAAGACAGAATCCTGCAATACGAACAGACTCATCGCGCAATCACAATGGCCTACTCGGGCGACTTGAATGGCTCTGTCTCGCTGCTTGAGAGCGTTCTCGCCAGTACTCCCGACCTTCCGGAAACGCGCAATATACTAGGCATCTTCCAGCAGAAACTCGGCCATCATGAAGAGGCAGCGGAGAATTTTCGCATCGTCCTGCACAAGGACCCTTCGAATGCTCTGGCTCACTACAATCTGGCAGTCAGCTATTTCAATCTCAACCAGCCGCAGAACGCCATCAAGGAGATCGATGCTCTGCGCGCTCTCGCATCTTCGTCTGGTCGAGCGCTCGAGCAGCTGACGATACCAGCCGAGGAACTTCTAGGTACGATCTGGTTGCAGCAAAAGGATTATCCTCGCGCACGTGCGCAGTTTGAGCACCTGTTGGAGATTGCACCCGAGAATTTTGTCGCGCAATATAATCTTGGCTGGATGGCGGGCCTCGAAGGCAATGTCAGCGACGGGATTCAACATCTCAAAATCGCTGTTCAGGCTCAGCCGGACAACGCTGACGCTCACAGCGCACTGGGAAGCCTATACCTGCGACAAGGCGTGCTCACTGATGCACAAACTCAATTCGCAGAAGCCGTCCGTCTGTCACCTGACTCCGCAGCAGCGCATTACAACCTGGGACTCACTCTTGCAAAGCTGAACAATACCCGAGAAGCCGCCGCTGAATTCGAGAAAGCGCTGCAGAGTGATCCTAACTTTACGCGTGCCCACGAGGCGCTCGAGAGATTGTCCGGCCAGAATTAGCTGAAACATCGCCTGTTTGATTTAGCTAACTGGAAATACATCAACTCAGGCAGACGATTTCCCCGCTGCTTCTATACCCTCAGCATTTCTAAAAAGCCGGTCAAGTGATTCCAACTGCAGTGCATTGTTGGTGGGATCATCCTGTGAAGGCGGCTCTATCAGGTCTGCGTAACCGTATTCATCAACACCTCGAACCAACACGGCAAGTTGTCGCACATTTCCATCCTGATACACATGGGTGGGCATGTAGCGGACGGCGATGCCAATCCTTGGTTGATCCGATGTGTTTGCCTTGGAACCATGAACAATAGCCACATCGTGTAAGGACATCTGTCCCGGCTTCAGAACAACATCGACCACCTGCTCTTCATCGACCTGCACAGCAATCTCCTGGCCTCGAGAGAGAGCATTCTCAGGCGCGTAGGTTTCCTCATGAGGCAGAATAGGATTCTTGTGCGACCCAGGCAATACTCGCAGGCATCCATTCGCTGTGATGCTGTCCGACAGGGCAATCCACGCTGTCGTGACAGTAGGTGGATGCAATCCCCAATACGTGGCATCCTGATGCCATGAGATGTACTTCTTGTCCCCGGGCATTTTGACGAACCATGCGGTATCCCGGACAACCAGGTTCGGCCCAAGAATACTCTCGACTGCATCCAGTACATTGCGGTGCGAGATCATGCGGTAGACCCAACGAAGAAACGTATGGGTGTGACCATAAATCGAGGCGTGCTTGCTTGGAGGCAGACCCTCCAAACGGCTGCGGTGATAAGCGAAGTACTCGTCGAAATGCGCTCGAAACTCAACAACCTCAGAGGGGCTGAACACTTCAACAGGAAAAAGGTAGCCTTGTTCCCGATATTTCGCGAGTTCGCTCTCAGTCAACCCGCTGGCGGTTTTTTGAGCTTCCACGAGATCACTCTCCTTTTATTTACCGATACATCTATACGGCCCATCGATGATGCTGCAGCGGTTGGCCTTTGATCTTCAGATCAAGCTTCGATATGTGCCCAGCACCGAGGTTGGCAACAAATAACTGATCGAAGCCAGGACCGCCGAAGGCACAATTTGTCGCCTGGCACAGCAACGCGCACTCATCGTCAACGCACACCAGATCAACGCGGCCAGCCTTGTCCACACAGTAGATGGCGTTCGACGCGTATGTAGTGACATAGAGATTTCCCTCGGCATCGAATGCAAGGCCATCCGGAATTCTCGCCAACCCTTCAGCAAATATCTCTGCTGCACCAGCTGTTCCATCTGCACGAATCGGAAGGCGAACAACACGGTCACAATTGCTTTCAACGACGTAAAGGAATTTTTCTTCGGCATCCAACGCCATTCCATTTGCGAAATGAAACGGCCCTTCTGCAAACATCTCGACGCTGCCATCAGCAGTCACCCGGCAAATAAATCCATTGTGCTGTTTCCAGGCGCCCGAATCGCTAAAGTAAAGGTTCCCCTTGCCGTCAAAGACACTGAAGTTGGGGCAGATCAGTTTGCGCGCTCCTACCGACTCCGCTGCCACCGTTACTTCACCCTGCTGCGTGACCTTCAGCAACTGATGTCTGCCGGCATTGCATACGTAGATGTTCTCCTGAGCATCGAGCGTGATGCCCAAGCATCTGCCGCCAGTTTCCGCGATCAGTTCGACAGCCTTTCCATCACTGGAAATGCGGTAGACTTGCCCGGCCTCTCCTCCGGCATAGAGCGTTTGATCGCGACCAACGGCAACACCCTCCGGATGGTCAAGCCCAGTCACAAAGGTCACTACTTCTGAAAGTGCATACATTGTTTCCACCTCAACCAGGCTCGTCGAACTATTCATGGTTAACCGCCGTACTCGACGGCTCAAACTCTACTCCATCGTTTGAAATGCGAGTCACCGCACGGTCTGATTCGAAGGCCCAGACCGACATCCGCGATCGCAGCGTCTCACCTCCGGCTATAGACCTCGCCGTACCATTCTCTATAGCATCTGCAAAGCGCACCGCACGTGAGGTCACAGGCTCGATTGCAGCCGTGTACTCATTCCCCCAGAATGGATAATCGGGTCCGCCGCGGAAACACTGCCAATACCAGATCCATGGAAAGACCTTTGCATCCCAGGCGAGACCTATACCGACCTGCTGTGACCGGTTGCGAAGCGCATACCATCCTTCTGCAAAGTCATGCAGATACGCGAGATCCTGGCAGCACACGTCGGGGCTTGGAATCCTGGAAAGATCAATAGCCTTTCCAT
>JAATFH010000411.1 GCA_015655315.1 Terriglobales bacterium | reverse complement strand
TAAGGGCAGGTGTATCTGGGCAAGGCCTTGCTTAAAACATAGCAAGTCCACTCCATAACTAATCTGTCCCTGTAGTTGGATGGAAAGGCAAACACTCTCCTGTGGTTCCCCTTCTTCAGCCACCTGCCAATCTTCCTCAAGTTGTGGCCTGTTTCCAACATCAACCAGGTCTGCTTGTGTGTGTCAACACAACGGCAGACTATAAGAATTTGTAGGAGGTGGCACTTTTCATAAAGATCCGCTCAAGAAACTCTACGCTCTAACCCTTTTCTCCCACCTCAGCAAGAACGCCACCGTCAGCAGGAAACCGCGACACTACTATCTTCGTTTCGCCCTTACTTCTTCCAGTCATGAGAAACAACAATCCGAGGCTCGATCTGTTTGTAGTGACCGGCCGTAGGTTCCTCGCTACTTCACCTTCATAGTGTCATTCGGCTGGCATTATGAGCAACGAGTGCTCGGCAGGCCGAACAAATCAGGTCGCCGTCAAGTATTGATAACAGGACGACGCGCTCATCGAGCCGCAAGGAAAATGCGCAAGACCGACAGGCATCGAAGACGTGCCCATTCGCGCTACTTGAATGATAATAGGTTACTATTACCGGTCATGATTCATGAATCGAAGATCATCTGTCATAACCGTCCCGACCGGCGCGGGACAATCTACGCTGATGGAATTGGCTGGACCATCCATGTCCACGCCGATTACCACGCCTTCATGTGCATTCCGGCGCAGACTTTTTGACGTTTTGTAATCGCGCCATGTCCAACATTCTCTCAATCCATGCGGTCAAACACTCCAGTCGTAGACCGCTTATCGGACGGCACTGATTGAAGATTCCATTAGACCCCTCTGTATGAGCGGGCGCAACATCGCAAGGCGGTTTCTGGATTGTTCCTGGGTAGCGGCGGCAAGGCCAGCGAATCCGAGGGCCTCTATACAGAACGATGCCGATACCGTTCCGTAGAGTAAGCCTTCGATCGGATCATCGTGTTCCGCGAGTCCAGCCAGGACACCACCGCAGAAAGCATCCCCGGCGCCTGTCGCATCGACCAGAGGAACTTGCAATGCGGGAACGTGGACCCACTCTTCGGTGCCGGCAATATGAGCGACTACGCCTTCCGCGCCGCATTTGATCGCGATCATATAGACGTGTGGAGCGTGAGATCTCAACCGTCGCAGACTTTCGAATGGTTCCATTTCCGGAAAAATTGCGGCAGCGTCCTGCCTGCTCGGCAAGAAAAGATCGGCTCCCTGAACTAGTTCAATGGTTTCGTCCAGATTCGTATCTCTGAGGAGATCGTGGTCATCCAGATCAAGCGAAATGGTTCTGGTACCGGTTTTGCGCAGCTCTTTAATTAGCTCAATACCGAGCTTGCGCGGCATTGCTGCGACGTGAGCAGCTATCTGGTTGCCTGACGATGCGTCAACTGATCGAGGACAGAATTCGCTCCAATTTCTCGATGAGCTGCGGGAGATGAAATGCCGTCGACCATCGTCTTCATACAGCCCCCAGTTTCTTAGAGTGTGGGATACAGGGGGACAACGCGAAAGATCGAGTCTCTTACCGAGCAATCCCACTGGGTAATCAGGTCCGAGTGGAGCAACCACGCTTGCATGGCCGGTCCAAAGTGCCGCTCCCATGGCGGCAAAAACAGCGTTGCCGCCGGGGATGGCCCATCGAGTGGAGCCGTCGGCAAAAACAAGATCATCGATTGTGAGACTGCCAAAGAAGGCAAGCGGTGAGACCAGACTCACGATCTGGCCCCTGGACGCATCATTGTGAACTCGACCAAGTCCGAGTTGTGGTAGATCACGCTGTACAGGCTAGGATTATTTGTCATTTCAAATTGCACTTCACGCATCAGCAGCAAGGGAAATCCGGCTCTCACATTTAATAGACTAGCGTGTTTTTTATTAGCTGCCACTGCGGCCACTTTCGCCTCACTGAAAGCCAGCTGTGTCTTTAGTTTCGTCTCGATGAATGTGTAGATCGAACCTCCATCAAATGTTTTGATGAGAGGCAACTTCCATTCGGCGTCATCAAGAAGGGCGATGTAGTCATACGCTACAGCCAGGGGTTTCTCGCCAATGAGGCGAAGACGGAAAATTTCGGCAACGGGCGAAGTCTCAGCAATACCCAGCGCGCCTGCTATCTCAGCCGTAGCCGCAATACGCCGAACCTTTAATCCATCGACCCGAGCCTCTCCACCATGTTCTCGTATTAAAGCCGACATAGAGTTCATCGTGTCGAGCGGACTGCTCAGGTGTCCCTGGCTTTCTGCAACGAACGTCCCCACACCGTGGCGTATCGTAAGCAGTCCTTCGCGCGTCAGAAGACGTGTGGCTTCTCGCAGCGTCTGCCGACTTACTCCCAAGTCCCGTGCGAATTCAACTTCGCCTCGAAGCTGAGATCCGCGCTGTAATTTGCCGGAACGAATCTGTTCGCGAATTGCATTCGCCACACGGGTAGTTAGATTTTCCCGGGGTATCCCGTTCCAGATAAGCTTGCTGATTCCTTCGGTAGGCTGTTCCTCTGCGTCTCTTTCGGTCATGGTCCCTCATTATGCCAGTCGCCGTGAAGGGCGGTCAACGAAGGTCAGAGGTCAGACATCTGTCATCTTTTAACACTGCTCTCATCTTCCTTTCTTCCTGCATTCACTAAAGCTGCTTACTTTAAGTCCTGTCTCTTTAGGACAAACAATGATTCGACAGTTACTGCTCCGCAGCTACAATCCAGCGGTGTTTCCCTGCTTTCGGTGTGCTTTAACGCGTCCTACGGAGCGTCAAGCGATTTTCCAGTCTACGTTTCTTACGTTCTTCTCCGGCATTCTTGTGTTTCCGCGATTCCGCAATCCGTGAATGTGATGAGCCAACTACCTGCAGGATACGTCGGTAGCTCGCAACGCTGATCGGCCGGCCGGATTCCTCAATTTCAGTCACCGAAATAAAAACGGCGCTTACGAAAGCCGCAGGATCTTTGCGTCCATTTTTGGATTCATTTGATGCGCTTCACGAGACGGGACAGGACCTTTATCAAAGGAGAGGCTTATGAGCTTTAGAAATTTAGTTGTATGTGTATTGATCGCGATCTCGTTCGCGAGTATCGACGAGCAGCTGATTGCGCAGACTGCAGTAGACGGAGCCATCGGCGGCAATGTCAAGGATGGGAGCGGCGCTTATGTTTCAGGCGCGACCGTAACAATTCATAATGACGGCACGAGTGCTGAGCAGGTTACCACCTCGGATACATCCGGATACTTCCGAAGCATCCATCTTCAGCCCGGCTCCTACACCGTCACAATTGTGGCGTCTGGATTTCAAACCTACAAGTCAGAACACGTGGATGTCACTGTCGGCTCGTTGACGGACATAGAGCCCACGCTGGTCCTGGGCTCTTCGGCGGAAACCGTCCAGATCTCGGGCGAGGCCCCGGCCATCAATACGACTAATAATGACTTCACGACTACGATTGGCATTAAGGATCTTCAGGATCTCCCGGTGAATAATTACCGCTGGTCCGCCTATGCCTTACAGGCTCCTGGTGTTGTTGAATCAGGCGGATTTGGTCTTCTGAGCTTCCGTGGGCAAAGCACGCTGCTCAACAACATCACGATCGACGGTGCCGACGACAATCAGGCATTCTTCTCTGAAGAGCGTGGTCGAACGAACATCGGATACTCAACTCCGAAATCGGCGATCCAGGAGTTTCAGATCAACTTGTCGAATTATTCGACAGAATATGGACGCGCCGCCGGCGGTGTGGTGAACTCCGTCACAAAGAGTGGCAGCAATCAGTTCCATGGTGAGGGATACTTCCTAGACCGCGACTCAGCATTGGCCGCATTTAACGATTACACTCTTGAAACACTCCAGACATCGCCCGGCGGTCCCTTCATTTCGACTCACGTCAAGCCGACTGATATTCGTAAGCAAGAGGGTTTTGCATTCAGCGGTCCCTTCATCCACGACAAACTCTTCTTCTTCTTTGCACTCGACCGTTATTACCGTGACTTTCCAATTGTCACTGTGCCAAGTTCTCCGGCAAATTTCTATGCCACTCCTTCGTCTTCACTGCCTAACGGCAAGACCTGCCCCAGTTCCACTGCGACTGCGCCTATCACTGCAACGAACGATCCAAACTTTTTTGCAGACAATGGTGCCTGCACGCTGCAAACTCAGTTAGGTTTATCGACTTATTCTTCAGCTGTTACCAAGTACATCAACGGACAAGCAGGACTGGCATCTCTGCTTGGGCAGGCTGCCCGATTTACGGATCAGACACTTTTCTTTCCGAAGATCGACTGGCAGATCAATGCACGGAATCATCTCAGTGCCGAAGCCAATCGTCTCCGTTTCATCTCTCCTTCAGGTCAACAAACGAATGTGACCGCGCAGTATGGCACCCAGAGCATCGGCAACGTATATGCCAGGGATACATGGGGTGTTGCTCGGCTGGACACAGTCATCAATTCATTTCTGACAAATGAAATTCGCTATCAGTATGGCCGGGACTTTGAATTCGCCGGCCCGGAGACACCTACTGTCTATGAGCAAAACACGCTTCTCCAGCCTCCTGGTTATGCCAATCACTTCGGCATCCCGCCGAACGTTTCCATCTCTGGTGCTTTTCAGTTCGGCACAGCCACGTTCTATCCTCGCCCCGCGTATCCGGATGAGCGGCGTTGGCAGGTAAGCGACACTGCGAATCGCATTCGCGGCAAGCATAACTTCAAGTTCGGTATCGATTACATTCACACCAACGATCTGAGTGAGAACATATCGAACTACTATGGGGCTTACTCCTACACATCCATAGCGAATTACCTGACGGACTACTATCAGTCGCAGGATCCCGCAACTGCCGGTATGCCCGGCCACTACTCAACCTATAATCAGGGATTCGGACCTCTCGGGTTCGAGTTCCAGACAGGCGACTACGCGGGTTTCGTGCAGGACGAGTGGAAGGTCAACCCACGGCTCTCGCTTACACTGGGGTTGCGCTATGAGTTCGAGAAGACGCCGAACGCACAGTTGGCCAATCCTAATTTGCCTCAGACCGCATCATTCCCAAGTGACAAAAATAATATTGCCCCTCGTGTAGGCTTTGCTTTCGATGTATTCGGCACAGGAAAAACCGTCCTGCGAGGCGGCTACGGGATCTTCAACGCCCGCCTCATTAACTCCACCATCTACAATGCTCTGGCCCAGACAGGAAATCCCAACAGCCAGTTCCAGACACCGAATCTGACTCCGACAAGTGGTCCTCTCTTTCCGCAAATTCTCAACACAAGTAGCGGCGTCACTCCGAATGTGATCTATTTCGATCCGAACTTCCAGTTGCCGCAAATCCATCAAGCCGATCTGGCGGTCGATCAGGATCTGGGTTGGAATACGGTTCTGAGTATCAGTTGGCTGGGCTCTTTCGGTCGCGAGTTGCCGAATTTCCTCGACACGAACTTACCAAAACCAGTAACTGTAACCTACACTGTTGTGAATAGTAATCCCGCAGCATTCGCTGCACTTCCCAACAACACCCAGTACACCGCGAATCTATATGGATACGCAGTCAACGCATCAGGGAAGACATCTCCGGGAGAAACCCTCCGGCCCAACAAAGCGTATGGCGCTATCACTGACATCGTCAGCAACATCAACAGTAACTACAACGCGCTGGTCTTCCAGGTACAGCACCGTTTCAACCACAACGTACAATTCCAGAGCAGTTATACCTGGTCGCATGCTCTCGACTACAACGAGAACAACACCACCTTCTCGAATTCGAGCAGTGTGCTCGACCCGCAGAACTTTCATCTGGAATACGGGAACGGCAATCAGAACATCCCTAACCGGATCATCGCGACCGCCATTATCAACTCTCCGTGGAGAGCCAGCGGCTGGAAGAGCTATCTTGTAAACGGCTACGAACTTGCGCCGAGTTTCTCGGCCCAGAACGGCGCTCCTTACACTGCAAATATCACGGGGAACCCCACGACACTCGTAACCTCCGGCTTTTCGACTGGATTCGCAACCGGCGTCAGCGGCGGCTATACCGGCACCGGCGGTGGGTCAAGGATCCCCGGGCTTCAACGCAATACTTTTCAACAGCCAAAAACTGTTCTCCTCGATCTTCGCGGCTCTAAGCGTTTCACAGTCCGCGAGCGCTACAACCTGGAGTTTCTGGCAGAAGCGTTCAACCTTGTAAACCATCAAAATGTAACTGCGATCAATACAACTGCTTACACTCTTGGAACTACGACTATCAACGGCGCATTGACAAATACGCTTACACAGTTTCTGGGTAGCACGTTTGGCGCAGCGACAAACTCCAATAACAACAATATCTACACGCCGCGCCAGATTCAGCTTGGTGTACGCCTCCAGTTCTAAAACAACGTCGTCGCAGGCGGGAGGCACTTCTCCCGCCTGCGACGATCGACTATACAAGGCAGAGTTTATATGTCGGTCGAGAAGGCTCCCTTTACCCAGTGGCGCTGGTGTACGGCACTCATGCTGATCTCGTTCATTCCCGTACAGCAGGCCTTCGCCTGGGGTGTCGATGGCCATCACATGATCAACCGGTTGGCAGGTATGAATCTGCCTGGCGATGTGCCGTTTTTTCTGAGGTCTACGGACGGACTGAACGCCCTCGAATATTATGCGCCCGAGCCGGATCATTGGCGTGGCCGGGGCGAACCGCAATTAGCGGACGAGTCGTCTCCAGATCACTTTATCGCTCTAGAACGAGTGCCCTTGTTGGGGCAGCTTCCCCGCAACCGCTACGACTACGTTCGTGCGCTCGTGCCATTACAAGCGGCACATCCAGATATTCCTCTCATTGTTGAACGAGTTGGCACGCAGCCTTATCAGACGGTGGAGATGTATGAACGCTTGAAGAGCGCGATGCGCGACTACCGCGCTCTTCAGGCCGATAAGGGTGATACGAAGCCGCTAGAAGCCGAAATTATCTTCCTCGCCGGAATACTGGGGCATTATGTAGGCGATGGATCGATGCCGCTACATACCTCGATCTACCCTAACGGTTGGTCCGGCCCGAACCCTAACGGGTATACCACGGAGCATCATATTCATGCTCTCTTCGAAAGTGTCTTTGTTGGAGCCAATGTGAAGATTGGTGATGTGGCTCCGCTGGTGAAAGTGGAAGAGCCTAAGCTTCTCGGCGACGTCTTTGACGACTACGTTGCCTATCTCCGCCACTCGAATGCTCTGGTAGAGAAGACCTATCAATTAGGAAAAGCGGGCGCTTTTACCGGCGAAGGATCGCCAGAGGGTAAAGCCTTCGCCAAGGAAAGGCTTGCCGCCGGGGCAACAGAGTTACGCGACATTATCTATACTGCGTGGATTCGAAGCGCCGATCCGGTTCCTCCTCGGGAGGTTTCAGCACCTCAACAAAAACCTCCGGCTTAGCGAGTTCTGCGGGCCGTTATTTATTAAGTTGTAACCTTTATTTGGACAAAGGAATATGCCGCAAACAAGACGAGACTTCCTCAAGATCGTGGCACTTCTATCCGGAGCAGCTGGCGCTTCCGGTGTAATACCCGAATCCATTCAGCGCGCCCTGGCGATCGAGCCCGAGCCCGGATCGACATATAGAGATGCCGAGCACATCGTGATCCTTATGCAGGAGAACCGCTCCTTCGATCACGCACTTGGCACGTTGCAGGGAGTTCGTGGGTTCAACGATCCGAGAGCCCTTCGGCTGGCGAACGGTAATTCTGTTTTTGCCCAGACCGACGCTGCCGGGAACACCTATGCGCCTTGGCGTTTGGATATACGGGACACACGGATTACCTGGATGGGATCGGTGCCTCACTCGCGCCACAGCCAGGTCGATGCGTGGAACGGCGGGCAAGACGACGGTTGGCTTGAGGCAAAACGAGTGCATGAATATGCCAATCTTCCTCTGACGATGGGGCATTACACCCGTGAAGATATTCCCTTCTACTATGCTCTTGCAGATGCCTTTACAGTGTGCGATCAGAACTACTGCTCTGTGATGACCAGCACTACTCCCAACCGCAGCGTCTTCTGGACCGGAACTGTCCGCGACGAGCAGCGCACTGACTCCAAGGTGTACATGCGGAATGACGAGATCCTGGTTGGCGGTATGACCTGGAAAACCTACCCGGAGCGTCTCCATGAGGCTGGGATTAGTTGGAAGTTTTATCAGAACGAGTTGACGAATGCGGGAGGCATGACCAACGAGGAACAGGCATGGCTTTCGAACTTTGGCTGCAATGTCCTGGAGTTCTTCGCCGCCTATAACGTCGAGGCTTACCGAGGCAGCGTGTCCGCGATGCAGGAGCGAATCTCTTCCTTGACACAGCAGATACAAAAACTAGAAAGCGCTTTATCAAATCAAAAAGATCCGCAATCGATTACGCGCTTTCGCGCCCGCATTGAAGTCGACCATAAGCGCATTGAGAATCTCAAAAGAGCGCTGCCAAACAGTGGGGAGGCTCGTTATAAGCAACTGAGTGAACAAGAGCGAGCTCTTCACAATGCGGCGTTCGTAACGAACTCAGTGGATGCTCATTACCACTCTCTCGAAGATCTGACATTCGAGGATAGCGGGAAGCCACAGCAGATGAGGGCGCCTAAGGGAGATATCCTGTACCAGTTCCGCAAAGATGTAGCCGAGGGCAAGCTGCCCGCTGTTTCCTGGCTAAGTGCGCCGGAGAAGTTTTCCGACCATCCTACATCACCGTGGTATGGAGCGTGGTATGTCTCCGAGGTCATGGATATCCTGACAAAGAATCCAGAGGTCTGGAAGAAGACGATCTTCATTCTCACTTACGATGAGAACGATGGTTACTTCGATCATGCTCCTTCGTACGTCGCTGCCGATCCCAAGCAGCCAATGACCGGTCGCGCGTCCTCTGGTATCGACACGGGGATCGAATATACCTACGCCGAGGACGAGATCCGGCAGGGCGTGAGCGAAGAACAGGCTCGCTCCGGTCCCATAGGGATGGGATTCCGCGTTCCAATGATCATTGCCTCACCTTGGACCCGCGGCGGTTGGGTCAACTCGCAACTCTTTGATCATGCATCAACACTTATGTTTCTTGAGAGTTTTGTACAGCATAAGTATGGTAAGAATGTTCGGGAGGAGAACATCAGCGCCTGGCGGCGTGCCATCTCTGGAGACCTCACTTCCTGCTTTCGGCCTCATGACCCTAAAGAGTCTAAACTCGACTTCCTGGATCGAAACAAATTCGTCATCGGCATCCAGCAGGCTCGTTACAAGGAAATTCCATCAAACTATAGGAAACTCAGTTCTGTAGAGATACAGGAGATCAACGACGATCTCCATCGCGCTTCAGCTGCCGCACATCAAGAAAGTGGTATTCGGCCTTCATGTTCTCTGCCCTATGAACTCTATGCGGATGGAGGTTCAACCTCTGATAGAACAAAATTTGCTTTGCGCTTGAAGGCTGGAAATGAGGTGCACGGATCTCGTTCGGCTGGCGCTCCATTCAACGTGTATCTCCGGAATGCAAGCCGTGAGGGAGATTCCGCAGGCAAAGGAATGACCGTTGCTACTTATGCGGTGAGAGCCGGCGACGCCCTTGAAGAGACATTTCCCCTCACTCTCTTCGAGGATGGTCGCTATTCAATCGATGTGCATGGACCGAATGGATTCTATCGTTCGTTTACCGGAGATGAGCATGCGCCTGGACTGGAAATGCATGCTGTGTACGAACGCCGGGGCTCCGTATTGACGGGCAACCTGATAGTGCAACTATACAATGCCAGTTCACACGCGCTCACATCTGTGATCAAAGATAGATCATATAAGACTGGTTCCAGGACGGAGAAGGTTAAGGCAGGCGGCAGGGTTTCTCTCCTCTTGAACCTGGAGCGCAGTCATGGCTGGTACGATTTCACAGTAGAGACGGAAGGGGGCAAGGCTCAGGCTCATTTTGCTGGCCGAGTAGAGACTGGACGATCAAGCTTCACGGACCCACTAATGGGAGGTACAGCTTAGACCTCCGGGACAACGCCTATCTCACAAAAGCATTGCAAACAGGATCAACAATTGGGGAATCCGTCACGAGGTGTGGTCAGAGGGATTCATGGATTCGGCGGACACGGCAGTACATACCGCGCTGGCGCGGACCTTCGATTATGCGGGAACGATCTATGACAGCAAGCACGCCGCGATTGCGAATTGGCTGCGGGCTTACTACGGTATCTACCCTGCATTTGCCGGCACTGGATATTCAGTGCCGGACTCCTACTATCTCGACGAACAACCGATGACGTCGCAGCTGGTGAAGTCCGACTGGTCAGAGTACCTGCTGACGAATGTGTCCTTGAAGGATGCGGGTTGCAGCTGTATCAATCTCTCCCCGTATCGAGGACGAGCGAGCGGAGTGTGCAAGACAGTAAGCAGGTTGAGGACTGCACACGCAAATGAGCCGCCGGAGAGTTCGATCAGCACGTTATCTACTGGCCCGGCTCCATCAAGAATCCAGGTATTCGCGGTCAGTTTTCGCACGTCAACGATATCGCTCCAGGTTTCCGGCAGCTGCATCGCTGCTGGAAACCTGAACTGTTGGCTAGCTTGTAGCTAGCGATCGGCTTCAGTGAGCGCAGTGACGATTTAGCGCTCATTGAGAAACTTGGGGACAGTCACGTGGATTTTCAATCCCTCACAATCACTCATTCCGCAAGGCCACGATCGGCTCCACTCCCGCTGCCCGCCGTGCCGGGATCACTGACGCCAACAGCGCTGCCAAGGCTAGCAGTACTGTCGCCAGTGTGAGCATGATGGGATCCCAGGGCTTCACTCCGAACAGTTGATCGGTCATCAGCTTTCCGATTCCAATGGCAGCCGGGATGCCAAACGCCAATCCAATACCTACCTGCAAGAAAGCGCTGCGTAGAATCATCTTTACTACTCTGCCGCGGTCTGCCCCGAGCGCCATGCGCACGCCGATTTCGCTCGTACGCTGTTCCACCGTGTACGCCATCACTCCGTACAGCCCAACCGCCGCCAGCACAAGCCCGAGTGCACCGAAGAGAGTCGTCAGTGTCGCGATCATATTTTCCTGCTGGAAATCTGCGCCGACGATTTCGCTATAGGAGTTAACCCCATAGAGCACAAGATTCGGATCGACGCTAGCCAGCACCTTCCGCACGCGCTCTTCCATGCCCGGCGGATTCCCTGGTGCCCAGATCACGATGTTGTAGAGATAGTGCGACCAGGTCTCGTCACTCATCATGCCCGGATCTTCATACGGTACGGTCTGAGCCTCGGAAACCCAGAACATCGGACCAATAGGTTCCTTGTAGTCGCTGGTCATGTAGCGCAAATCTTTGATCACACCAACGATCTCGTAAGTTCCTGCATATTTGATCTTGTCGGGTCCGAAGTGCTGGCCAATGGGATTCTCATTTTTGAAAAATCTTTTGGCGAAAGCTTCGTTGATGACGGCTACTTTGCGCGTCGTGGCAGTGTCGTCTTCGGTAATCGATCGGCCCAGCACCATTCTTGCACCGATAGACTCGAAGAACCCGGGCATCACTCGCGACCAACCCGCGCCTGTGTCTTCTTTGGCACCGGGTTCCGGTCTGCCCTGAATGCGGACGCCCTCGTTCCAGCTATCTCCTGTCATAGGCGCGTAGAGCACCGGAACCACCATCCGCACGCCAGGGATCTGGCGCAGACGGTCGTCGATTTGCCGGAACATAGGTTCCATCTGTTCAGGCTTGTAATTGCTCAGCATGGGATTGATCGACGCGATGTATCTGCCTTGCGTCTCGAATCCGAAATTCTGATGCTCAAGATTACGCAAACTCTTGCCCAACAAGGCTGCCGCAGACAGCAATACCAGCGACATCGCAGCCTGCGCAATCACCAGCGACTTTTGCGCCCACGAGCGCCCGCCGCCAACGGAACGATTCGCTCCACGAAGCGCTTCGATTGGATCCGCATGTGAGGTCATCCACGCCGGAGCAGTTCCGAATATGATTCCGGTCAACACCGACATGCCCAGCGTAAAGAACAACACCGTCCAGGACGGCGCTGCATCGATGGGTACGTAATTATTCGGTCCGCCGACCTGGAAGGCGAGATACAGAATCAGCCGTGTTCCGGCATATGCCACGATGATGCCTATCACTCCGCCAATCATCGCGAGCAGAACGCTTTCAACCAGCGCCTTACGCACTAGCCTCGACCGTGAAGCGCCCAGAGCCACGCGCACCGAAGTCTGCGCGCGATCCTTCAATCCACGCGCCAGCATGAGATTTGCCAGATTTGCGCACGCCACCAGCAGTACGCATCCCGCCGCAATGAACAACAGCTTCAGCCCATCCTTATACTGGTCCCTCATCGCTGCCACGCCCGCTCCGCCCGGAACCAGATGCAGCGTCTGCTGTTGCCAAAGCTGTTTCTCACCCGGCTCCATATCCTGAACGTGGCTGGCCAGCCAATCATGGAATTCGACCCTCAGTTTTGCTTCGAGCGTTTTCGGATTCACGCCCGCCCGCACCCTTCCCAGCAGATCCAGAAAATTGCCGTTCGGTCTCTTCAGCCGCGCTGTATCTCCATCGATCAGCAACTCAGCCGTCAGCGGCAGCCAGAAATCGGGCATGCCCCATCCGGCCAGTTTTGCTCCGTAGAATCCCGGAGCAGCCACGCCGATCACTGTGAACGGATGCCCATTGATCTGATAGCTGGCACCCACTACCGAAGGATCAGCACCGTACTTCTCGCGCCAGATGTGGTAACTCATGACGGCTACAGAGGGCGCGCCTTCCCGATCGTCGTCATCGGTCATCAACCGGCCGATCCATGGCTGCACCCCCAGTGTCCTGAAGAAATTTCCCGATACATACTCGCCATTTCGCGTATCGACCGCCGCTTGTGATCCGGCTCGGCGCACGCCCAGGGGGGCATTGCCAGCCTGTAATGCTGCAAGGTCGATGAACTCAGGCGTGTGTGCGCGAAAGTTGTTATATGCCTCCCAGGAGAAGAGAGTGAAATTTCCGTCATCGCCCTGGGTATACCCGCCCCAGTTGCAGCAGCGATCTTTGTCTCCAATCCGCCACAACTCATCCGGCTTCGCCACCGGTAGCGACTTCAGCAGTACCTGGTGAACGAGAGTAAAGATAGCCGTAGTCGCGCCAATGCCCAATGCCAGCGTAATAACAGCCGTTGATGCGAATCCGGGCGCTTTCCGTAATTGCCTCAGTGCATCACGCAAATCTGTAAACATGTTCCGTCTCCCGTTCGGTCTGTAACGCAGGTCTTATCTCTCAAATACGGAGCATTTCGTATGTTGTTCCGTCATCGCAGAGTTTTTTCATAACAAAGGAGATTCATTTGCGATTGCACAATCATCTGTCCGGAATCGAACACAAGCTACCGCTTCAGCACCTGCTCCAGAAAGGCCAGTGCGCGAGGATCCTGGGATTGTCCCAGCCAGAAGAATGCCTCTTTCCGGACCGCAAGATTGGAATTGGTATCTGCGACGTGAATGAGCTGCGATACGCTTTC
>JAATFH010000285.1 GCA_015655315.1 Terriglobales bacterium | reverse complement strand
GCGTCGATCGCCCACTTGTTTATGGAGCACCGGGTCCTTCGGATTCGTTGTGCCGACATACTCCGGATCGTGCACTCCCGGCACCGGCGGCTGGAGATAACCGGACAAGCCGCGCAACGCGTACATTGCCTGCGAATCGTCCACCTGGCTGAAGTCCCCCATCCCGGAAAAGATGCCGAGCGCTCCCGGCAGCGGCAGCCCCAACTGCTTCAGTTTCACCGCCGTCTCCGCCGTAAGAATCGCACCCGCCGAGGTCCCGTAGAGCGCGATATTTTGCGGCCTGTATGACTTCAGCAGTTCCTTGTAAACGGCGACGGTATCTTCCACCGACGCGGGAAAGGGATGCTCCGGCGCAAGCCTGTAGAGGACGGCGATCACCTTTGTCTGGGTAAGGTTGGCTATCGGAATCGTCTCCGTCAACGATCCCGAGTCCGAATTGAAGCCGCCCCCATGCACGTTGACGATCACGCGGGCATTCTTCCCGTTGCCGGTTACCGGAGGCGTGATGATCCGCACCGGCACTCCGCCAATCGTGCCCGAGGTTACCGCCGCCGGATACGCCTGCCGATAAGCCTCGCCCGCCTTTGCCTGCCAGTCATCCGTCTTGGCGCGGCGATCGGCCAGCGACTCTACGGGCGGCGCGTCGGATACAGGCTGGGCGAGCTTCTTCTGCGCCTCGGGACTGATCGTCTTCGGTACCGGCACAATGCGCGATACATGCGCAGTGCCCTGCGGATCGATATAACTGGCATTCGACTGCGGAGCAGTGGCGGCAGTCGTCTGCGCCAGGGCGCTCACGGCA
Source organism: Terriglobales bacterium (assembly GCA_015655315.1). GTDB lineage: Bacteria > Acidobacteriota > Terriglobia > Terriglobales > Acidobacteriaceae > Alloacidobacterium. The sequence continues at coordinate 5,643 of JAATFH010000285.1, read as the reverse complement.
GGAATTACGACAGAAAAGGCAGCGGAGAGCAGGATTTTCCTCATGCAGGCCAATAAATCACAGAGCGCACTGGCTGTCGAGCCGACAATTGCCTCGCAAACAGATTGCCGGAGAATCTTTAGCGGCGGAAAAGCATCTATATGTGAGTCAGAATCATTGCCAGCCTGCCCAAATCCGCATAAAATAAAAGGATTGCAGGGAAAGGTTTTAGAGAGTCATGCCAAAGCCAGGTATTCATCCAAACTATAACGAAATCCGGGTTGTGTGCGCGTGCGGCAACAACTTCGCGACCCGCTCGACCCACAAGGGCGACATCCACGTAGAAATCTGCTCCGCCTGCCATCCGTTCTTCACCGGCAAGCAGAAGCTGATCGATACGGCAGGCCGCGTCGAGCGTTTCCGCCGCAAGTACGCGAAAACGGAAGCGGCTGCCAAGTAACACGGAGCCTTCGATTTCCTGAGCAAAAGCCTCCGCATGCCGGAGGCTTTGCTGTGTTGGCAACGCCATGAAGAAGCACTGGGACAATCCGCAGGAACACGCCATGCCGCAGGGCGTGCGCGTTCCCGCGTCTGTCCGGATCGGCAATGTGACCGTCGCCCCGGCAACGGTGCTCGCGCCCATGGCCGGAGTCACGGACACGGTCTTCCGCCGCTTCATTCGCAACGCCAGCGTCTTTTCCTCGGCAGCAGACGTTTCGTCAGTAGACACCGCCATCAGCAACCAGCAGTCGGGCTGCGGCCTCATCATGACCGAATTCACCTCGGCGGACGGCCTCGCGCGCATGCGCGAATCCAAGCGCAAGCGCTACCTGACCTTCTACGAGGACGAGCACCCGATCTCAGCCCAGCTCTTCGGCTCGAATCCGTCTACACTGGCCGATGCCGCCCGCATCGTCGAGCAGACCGGCTTCGACATGGTCGACCTCAACCTCGGCTGCCCGGCCAAGCGCGTTGTCTCGTGCAATGGAGGCAGCGGACTGCTGCGTGACCTGCCACTCATCGCAAAAATCTTCGAAGAAGTCCGCGCCGCGGTGACGATTCCCTTCACCGTCAAGTTCCGCCTCGGCTGGAACGACAACCACATCATCTGCGTCCCGCTGGCGAAGCTGGCGCAGGAGAGCGGCTTGCAAGCCGTCGCGCTCCACGCCCGCACCCGCGAACAGGGTTATTCGGGGCAGGCCCGCTGGCACCACATTGCTGAAGTGAAGGATGCCGTCAGCATCCCGGTCATCGGCAACGGCGACGTGCGCACGCCGGAAGACGCCTGCGCCCTCGTCGCAAAAACTAATTGCGATGCCGTGATGATCGGCCGCGCCGCGCCTGCGAATCCCTGGATCTTCCGCCAGATTGCGCAGTACACAGCGACCGGCCGCTACGACGAGCCGACCGACTCCGACCGCTACCGCATGATCCGCACCTACTTCCAGATGCTGCTCGACGAAGGTTATCCGGAAGCACAGGGCAAGATGAAGCAGTTCGCGTCATGGTTTACGCATGGAGTGCCCGGCGGTGCCTCGCTGCGCAAGTCCATCTACGAATCGAAGACCGGCGAAGCTGTTCTCGATGCCGTGGAGAGATTCTTCGAGCCACAGCTGGTCGCAATTGCATCCTGATCCCCCCGCTAGATTTTGGGCACACACCAATCCTAAGTGACGAATGTGCCAACCGATGCAAAAGCAGATCCTTCCACTTCACTACGTTCAGCGTCAGGATGACAAACGCTTTCTAAGACCACCGCTGTCATCCTGAGCGCAGCGAAGGATCTGCTTCTTGTCTAATGGGCCGCTACACCTGAGAAACAACCACCGTCTCATTCCTCTTCCGAAAAATAACCCGCCGCTTCTTCCGCCAGTGCTCATCCAGAGCCACCAGCGTCCACTGCACTTCCGCCTTCAAATACCGCAGCACCGTCTCATTCGCAGGATGAACCCGCAGCGCAGGCGCAACCAGCAACAGCAAGGGCGGATCGGGAGACAGCTCAACGCCATTGAAATATCCATGCGTCTGCAATTCTCCGTTGGCATGGACCTGACGCACGCGCACCCAGTAATCCAACCCCTGCAGCGGCAGATGCAAATCCCCATCAGCCTTCAATTCCAGCACCATCAGGCGTCCGGACCGCGTGACGCTCAGCAAGTCGATCATCCCGCGGTCGCCCCCGGCAAATGCAGGCACCTGCACATAGACAAACTCCTCCCGAATCGCAGGTTCCAGCTCGGCTAAACCATTCCGTAGCTCCGACTCCAGCCAACGCTCAGGCTGCAGCCGATACAGCGGATTGCGCACGCTCCCGCCTGCGAAGCGTCCTTCATAAACGCGCCGCATCAGCTCGCGAAACAGATCTTCTGTTTCGTCAGTCAGCGGAGTCTCATTCGCTCCCGCTCCAAACGTAATCGTGTCCTGCCGCGCAAACGACCCCGCCGCCACGCCATGCCGGACGCGCGCGAACTCAAGCCCGTGCAACCGAAAGCTGATTTCCGTCGAGCTAAGCGGGCGTATCTCCGTCCGCGCCTTCATCTCCTCCGGCAACAACCCCAGCACTCGATCGACAGCCGGCTGCGAGCGCTCCAACGTGCGCTCCCGGCTGAAGTTGTGCACCAGCCGTATAGCCAGATTCCCTTCATCGCCAATGTGCGCGGAATCCAATGCTTCGCAGCGCTCATCCAGCTCGTACAGCTCCCACTTGGCCAGCGCCGGATTGAGCCACGCCATCCGCCCGCGCGTGACCGCAGCCATCCCTGCAGGAACGATGACCTTCAACCCTTCAAAAACGCGCCTGCCGTCGCCGTGTTCACGGCAGTAAGCCAGCCACAGAATACCCAGCGTCAGCGCGCCATCGACCGTGGCCTGTGTCTCTTCCGCATTGACCGCAATCACGGCCCATGCCTTCGGCCCTCGCACCAGCACTCCACGCGCATAGGCTGGACCGAAGCTGTGCTCCAGGTCTATCGCATTGCCCAGGCTGTCCAATGTGAAATCAGGAAAGAAGCGTGTCATCACGCGCTCCAGCAGTCGCAGAAACTTCTTCCGCGCAGCCTCGCGCGTCGTCGGAGTGCGCGTATCGCGATCCGGCACCAGCTGCAGCGTCTGCGGCTTGCTCTGCCCAAACTTCCGCGTCTCGATGCGCAGCACATTCTTGCGCGCAGCCAGATTCGTAACCGTCCGCACCATGTTCCGGTCTTCCGACCACACGTGCAGCACGCAGCGTCCATGCTCGGCCGAAAGCGCGTAGCGGGCGGTTTGCATCTCGAAGAGCACGCGCCCATCTTCCAGCACAGCCGCGCGTGGGTGTTCGGCTAGAAATTCTTCCAGTGCACAGGCCAGTTCCGCCGCGGATGTTTCAGTTTTTACCGAGAGCATTAAGAAAAACTATGCTTACCCACTCGCACGCGGGCAAGCATTTTCACGCTACCAGCCCATGCGCTTCCGCAATTCGGTAACATGCGCCAGATGATGGCGGCAGTGCCACTCGTAAGCCTGCACCACCTCCGCCAGCCGCTGGCTGCCGTTTGCCGAATGTATATAGCCGCGCTGCCACTGCTCGTCGGTCAGTGCTTCAAACAGCACCACCCAGCGGCGATGCAGCGCTTCCAGAAGATGCAGCGAGACATCGACCGGCAGCGTATGTGCATCGGGCAGCTGAGCCCACAGTTTCTCGTCATACGCGTTCACCGTGGGCCAGTCTTCGGTCAGAGCGCGCCGCGAGCGCACATAGGCGTTGATGTGGCTGTCTGCAATATGGTGCACTACCTGGCGCACCGTCCAGCCACCCTCGCGGTACGGGGTGTCGATTTGCGACTCAGTAAGCCCGTGCACAGCGGAGCGCAGGTTTTCCGGCAGCGCAGCGATTACCGCGATGGAAGCATGGCGCTGCTGCGTAGTCTGTTCCACGGCATCGGGACATGTACCGACGGGATAACGCAGATCTTCGCTCATAAGAAACTCACAAGCGAAAATATTACAGGAAAGAACACGGCGGGCACACAGGCCCGCACGTCTTACCGGTACCGGTGGTGGTGACGATGATGGCGGTGGTGGTGGCGGTGACGCGGTTGGGCAAAAGCGGAGGCCGAAAACAGCAGCACCAAAGACAGAACAATCAGCTTCTTCATGCCGCGATCGTAGCAAGAACGAACCCGCCCGCAGCTGTTGAAAATCGCAATAGGAACCACCGTCGTTAGCCCCCGCCCGAAAAACCACAAACTACCGGGAAAGCAGCGTAGAATCAAAAGAACGCTCGCCCCATCTAATAAACACAGGTATTCATGACAACATCCACAGGGCACAAACGCTATTTCTTTGAAAAATTTGGACTTTCCGAACGACTGCTGGAGCGCTGCCTGGGCGAGGCACTCTCAGCAGGTGGCGATTACGCCGACCTCTACTTTGAATCCGTCTCCGCGACCTCCATCGGCATCGACGAATCGCTGGTGAAATCCGCCAGCCAGGGCGTCAGCGCCGGCTGCGGCATCCGCGTCGTCTCCGGCGAGCGTACCGGCTACGCCTACACGGATAATCTTTCCTCCGAGCGCCTGCTGCACGCCGCCCGCACCGCCGCGCTCATTGCCAGCGGCCCGGCAAAGCAGCCCGTCGCCGGATTTACCGAGACGCAGTCCCCGAATCTCTACCCGATTCCGGCAGCCGATCTCGACTCCGACCTCAGTACAAAACTTGATCTGGTGATGCGCGCCGATCGCGCCGCCCGCGCCTACGATGCGCGTATCAGGCAGGTCCGCGCCAGCTATTCCGATGAGCTGAAGCGCATCCTTATCGTAGCCTCCGACGGCACCTACGCCAGCGACTCGCAGCCGCTCGCCCGCCTCAACGTCTTCGTCCTCGCCAATGACGGTCAGCAGACCACACGCGGAACTGGCGGCGGCGGCGGACGCGTCGACATCAGCTACTTCCTCACCGACAAGACACCAGAGCACTTCGCCAACGAAGCCGCCCGTACCGCCATCCTGCAGCTCGGAGCCGTCGCCGCACCCGCAGGCGAGATGGAAGTTGTCCTCGGCCCCGGCTGGCCCGGTGTGCTTCTGCACGAAGCAGTCGGACACGGCCTCGAAGCCGACTTCAACCGCAAGAAAACTTCAGCCTTCGCCGGACTCATCGGCCGTCAGGTTGCCAGTTCCAAAGTCACCGTCGTTGACAACGGCACCATGCCCTCGCGTCGCGGCTCGCTCAACGTAGACGACGAAGGCTCGCCCACGCAGGAAACCGTGCTCATCGAAAACGGCGTCCTCAAAGGCTATCTCAGCGACAAGCTCTCCGCGCGCCTCATGAACATGCCGCACACCGGCAACGGACGCCGCGAGAGCTACCAGCAGATTCCCATGCCGCGCATGACCAACACCTACATGCTTGCCGGCGATGACGCTCCCGAAGATATTCTTCGCAGCGTGAAACGAGGGCTCTATGCCGTCAACTTCGGCGGAGGCTCGGTCGACATAACGAGCGGCAAGTTCGTCTTCAGCGCGTCCGAAGCGTATTTGATCGAAGATGGCAAGATCACCGCACCCGTCCGGGACGCCACGCTCATCGGCAACGGCCCCGAGGCGCTGAAATATGTCTCGATGGTCGGCAACGATCTCGAACTCGACGAAGGCGTTGGCACCTGCGGCAAAGATGGCCAGAGCGTACCCG
>JAATFH010000463.1 GCA_015655315.1 Terriglobales bacterium | reverse complement strand
GGATGTGATCCGGGCTGCTCGGGAGCGCTTCGGTGTGCCGATTGGCGCGTATCAGGTGTCGGGTGAGTACTCGATGCTGCACGCGGCCTTCGCCAAAGGCTGGCTGGCGCCGGAGCGGGCCATGATGGAGTTGCTGATCTCGATTCGAAGGGCTGGAGCGGGATTTATCGTTACCTATTTCGCGCAAGATGCCGCGAAAGTGCTGGCTTAGCCGCGGTCGAGCTCCGCAAACAGGTCGGAGAGAACAACCTGAATAGAGGTTTCAGGCACAGCCAGAACGCCGTTTTCCGGCTCGTGGAAGCCCGTGCTAGTGCAGACATAGGCTCGGCGGGCATCGGGATCGACGACCCAGATGTGCTCGGTGCCGAATTTCAGGTAGTCATCCACGCGTTCGCGGACACGGCGCATTGTGTCTTCGGGAGAGAGAATCTCGATGAACAGAAGCGCTGGCGTACGCAGAATGCGTTCCCACTGCAGCCCCGCCGCCGTAACGGTGATATCGGGAATGCGAAAGCGGGTGGGGCTAACCTGAACGCGCAGTTCAGGGTAAACCTCGATGCCCCATGCTTTTCGATTACTCAGAAAAAGGAAATTGAGTGCTCCCTGCAGAATTGCGTGTTCTTTCTCGCCCAAGTTCCTCTCCTGCACCTCGCCGTCCACGTAGTCGCAATCCGGGCGATAGCTGGTCGTCAGATACTCGCTGACGGAAACCCTGATCGGATGAGGAATTGCGCTCATAAAGTCTGCTCCATCTTCAGTATCGCGCAAAACGCGCCAAAAACGACAGAAAGCTGCGCCCGGTTCGCATGAATCCTTCTGCCTCGCATAGAATCAATAGTTCGGCAGTGGTCATTCCGCGCCAGCATACCTTACCTACTTTTTGAACGGAGCATCCCTTGGCAGAAACAACGTATGACATTGCAATTATCGGCGGCGGGCCGGCTGGATACACCTGCGCCATCCGCGCGGGCCAGTTCGGGCTGAAGGTCGCCTTGATCGAAAAGGCAGAGAAGCTGGGTGGAACCTGCCTGCACGTCGGTTGCATTCCCACCAAGGCGCTGCTCTTTAATGCCGAGGTGTACGACCACCTGAAGCACGCCAAGGACTACGGCATCGAAATCCCGGGCGAGGCGAAGCTCAACTGGAAGACCATCCTCGACCGGAAAAATCAGATTGTTACCAAGCACACCAAAGGCCTCGACTTCCTGATGCGGAAGAACAAGGTGACCGTCGTCTCAGGCTTTGGCCGCGTGACGGGTGCCGCAAAGGATGGCGTTCACACAGTGGAAGTGACGGATGCTTCCGGTAAGACCAGCCAGATCACGACGAAGAACGTGGTACTCGCAACCGGCTCGGACGCGCGTATGCTTCCCGGTCTGACAGCCGACGACAAAATTCTCACGAATATCGAGATTCTTTCCATCAACGAGATCCCGAAATCACTGGTCGTAATTGGCGCCGGAGCCGTGGGCGTAGAGTTTGCGTCGATCTTCCGCAGCTTCGGTTCGGAGATCACGGTTGTCGAATACCTCCCGCGAGTGGTTCCGGCAGAGGATGAGGAAATCAGCAAAGAGCTGGCGCGCACTTTCCGCAAACGCGGCATTGATACGAATACCGGCGCGAAGGTCGAAACCGTCGAAAAGACGAAGACCGGAGTCAAGGTTACCTTTACCGGATCCGATGGCAAGCAGGTGGTGAAGGAAGCAGAAAAGGTTCTGGTAGCCGTGGGCCGCGCGCCGCGTACGGAAGGCATCGGTCTGGAGAAGACGAAGATTGCGCCGGAAAAGGGCTTCATCAAGACAAATGAGTGGATGCAGACCGAGGAGCCGGGCATCTATGCGATTGGCGATATCGTTATGGGATTGCCTCAGCTGGCTCATACCGGATCGATGGCGGGCATGGTGGTTGCGGCGAAAATCGCAGGCAAATATGCGCGGCCCATCATCCGCGAGCGCGTCCCTGCCTGCACCTATACCGAGCCGCAGATTGGCAGCGTAGGATTGACCGAGGCCCAGGCCAAGGAAAAAGGGCACACGATCAAGGTCGGTAAGTTCCCGTTCTCGGCCAACTCCAAGGCGTCGATCGTCGATTCGCACGAAGGCTTCGTCAAGGTTATTGCCGATGCGAAATACGGCGAGATTCTCGGCGTGCACATCATCGGTCCGCAGGCAACGGAGCTGATCGCTGAGGGTGTCACGGCGATAGAGCTGGAGGCGACCGTCGACGACATGCTCTATATGATCCACGCGCACCCGACGCTGGCAGAGGCCATGCTGGATGGCTTCGGCAGCGTCGAAGGTCTGGCAATCAACGTCTAGTTCGCGATAAGCAGGGCCCGGTGAAAACCGGGCTATTCTGCTTCTGGAAGAAATGATCCTCTCGGTTCTCTATCTCGGACGCCTCGATTACGCGACAGGGCTGGCATTGCAGAAAACGCTGGTCGAGTTGCGTCATCAGCGACGCATTGGCAATGTACTCCTGCTGCTGGAGCATCCGCCGGTGCTGACGCTGGGCAGGAACTCCAGCCGGGCAAACATTCTGGCCGGTGATGCACTGCTTGCCGCTAAAGGTGTGGAGATACACGAGATCAATCGCGGCGGCGATGTGACGTATCACGGGCCGGGACAGCTGGTTGGCTACCCCATCATCGATCTGCGCAGCTTTTACCCGAGGCTTGGCGCGGTGGAATATGTCCGTAAGCTGGAGGAAGTTTTGATTCGCGTCTGCGGTGATTATGGCATTCGCACACAGCGAATCGCAGGCAGAACCGGGGTGTGGACGTTTGCCGGCGGCTCCGTTCACGAAAGAAAGATTGCCGCCATTGGCGTGCATATTTCGCGCGGAATCAGCTCCCATGGTTTCGCGCTCAACGTAACCACGGACCTGCGTGACTTCAACCTGATTGTTCCCTGTGGCATAGCGGACCGGGATGTGACCAGCCTCGAATTGGAAACCGATGCCTCGCCGGACATGGAAGGCGTTATGCACACTGTTTCCCGCTATTTCGGTCAGGTCTTCGATCATCAGGTCTTGTGGCTGGAATCGCTGGAAGACCTGTTTCCAGACCCGGCGAAAAGTCCGGCGCAGGACACGCCTCTGTCAATTCCAGACGAATTGAAGCGTCTGAGAAGAGAGAAGGAATCGCATTTCGCGTAAACTAAACCGTTTGGTCTCGTGTAAACCTCAAGGCCGGAACACAGATTTATAATCAATATTTGCGCAATCAGGTCTTTGCATCACTGCGGAAAGGAAATTCATGCCGACGGACGTAATCATGCCCCAGATGGGGGAGTCGATTTTTGAGGGCACCATCACTAAATGGCTCAAGAAGCCGGGCGACTCCGTGCAACGCGACGAGCCGCTCTTTGAGATTTCGACAGACAAAGTTGATGCGGAAATTCCTTCACCGGCTGCGGGGGTTCTTTCCGAGATTAAAATTCCCGAGGGAACCACGGTGCAGATCAATACTGTCGTTGGAGTCATCAACGAAGCCGGTGCCGCAACGGCTGAGGTGTCTGTTTCTGAACCGTCTGCGCCAAAGACTGAACCTGCTGCAGAATCTCCATCTGCGTCTGCTCCTGCACCGGCTGCTGCCGGACCTGGAACCGATGTGATCATGCCGCAGATGGGTGAATCCATTTTCGAGGGAACCATCACCAAGTGGTTGAAGCAGGTCGGCGATGCCGTGCAGCGCGACGAGCCGCTTTTTGAAATTTCGACCGACAAAGTCGATGCGGAAATTCCATCGCCGGCAGCGGGCGTTCTCTCCGAGATTAAAGTTCCCGCAGGAACCACGGTGCAGATCAATACTGTCGTTGGAGTTATCGGTGGAACCGCAGGTGCAAGCGCTGCCCCGGCAGCACCCGCTCCCACACCGGCAAAGGCAGAGACGGCTCCGGCTGCCGCTCCAGTAGCACCTGCCGCCTCTGCCAGCGAAAATGTGCGTTCTTCGCCGCTGGTCCGTAAGATCGCCAAGGATAACAATCTCGATCTGGGCCAGGTGGGCGGGACCGGAGCCGGTGGTCGTATCACAAAGACTGACGTACTCGGCTTTCTTGAAAAACATGGAGCTGCATCTGCACCCCCGGCTGTCGCAGTGCCAGCCAGTGCTCCCGCACCGCAGCCTGCGGCAGCAAAACCGGTTGCTCCGGCAGCGCCTGCGACTCCGTCACTTCCAGGCGAGTTGGTGCCCCTTTCGAGAATGCGTTCGATCATCGCGCAGCGGATGGTCGATTCGAAACACACGAACGCGCATGTCCACACGGTCTTCAAAATCGACTTCTCACGCATCGTAAAGATTCGTGAAAAAGAGAAGTCAAAGTATGAACAGCGCAATGGTGTGAAGCTGACCTATATGCCGTTTATCTCGCGCGCTGTCATTGCAACGCTGCGCAAGATGCCGATCGTCAACGCTTCGATGGAAGGCGATGCCATTCGCTATCACCAGAACATCAATCTGGGAATCGCAGTGGCTCTCGATTGGGGTCTGATCGTTCCCGTGATCAAGCAGGCGGAAGAACGCAGCTTCGTGGGCGTTGCCCGCGCCATCGCCGATCTTGCAGATCGTGCGCGCAATAAAAAGCTGAAGCCGGATGAAGTGGGATCTGGCACCTTCACGATTACAAATCCGGGAATCTTCGGCGAACAGTTCGGTACGCCGATCATCAATCAACCGGAAAGCGCCATTCTTGGTGTGGGCGGACTCTTCAAGGAGCCTGCGGTTATCACGGATGATTCAGGAACCGACTCTATCGCCATTCGCCATATGATTCACCTGACACTAGGCTTCGATCACAGGATCATCGATGGAGCCGATGCGGGTAAATTCATGGCGGAAGTAAAGAAGTATCTTGAAAACTGGAGCGAAGATATCGGTTAGTACGCGCCGGGAAATATCAAAAAGGCAGGCTATCGGCCTGCCTTTTTGGGCTAAAGCAATTCTTTCGCCTGCAGCACGCGGTGCACAGCTTCTTCCGGCGTATCACCAATCGCGGAAAGGTGTCCCATCTTGCGCCCGGCTCTTGGCATGTGCTTCTCATAGAGGTGCAAGTGTACCCCGGGTACTGCGAGAGCACGGTCAAACTTCGGCTCATGCCCTAACCACAGGTCCCCTAGAAGATTCACAATCGCGGCTGGCTTGACCACAGATACATCGCCGAGCGGAAGATCGCAAACAGCACGGACGATTTGCTCAAATTGGCTGGTCACGCAGGCGCGTTCGCTTGCGTGGTAACTGTTGTGTGGCCGGGGAGCCAGTTCATTCACCAGCAGCCCGTCTTTCGTCAGAAACATCTCGACTGCCAGTATGCCTTCGAGATTCATTTTCTCCGCGATCTGGCGCGCAATCTCCTGGGCTTTCACCTCTAACTCTGCGGGAATGGAAGATGGAATCACACTCCAGACCAGAATCTGATTCTCGTGATGATTGGCCGCAGAAGGATAGCTCTTTAATTCGCCGTTGGGTGCACGGGCTACCATTACTGAAATCTCTTTTCCGAGATCAAGTGCCTTTTCAGCGACAGCAGGATGCTGACCGAGCAAATGCCAGGCATGACGCGCCTCTTCTTCCGCAGAACCAACTGCCGCGTCGAAGCCAATCTTCACCTGACTGCGGCCGTCGTAGCCGCCCTGAGCGCTCTTCACAAAACAACGGCCACCGAGAGCGGGTATGGCGGACTGCAGATCGGTTTCCGAGCGAATGACTCGAAACTCTCCGACCGGAAACCCATGCTCTACCAGCCATGTTTTCTGCAGGATTCTATCCTGAATAATCCGCATCATGGCTTTGCCGGGGCGCACAGGCGCGTACTTCTCCGCCGCTTCCAGGCTCGTCAGCGCAATCTGTTCAATCTCGAGCGTGATGACATCGCAGCCCCGCGCCAGATCGGCGGCTGCGCGCGCATCATCCCATGATCCCTCGAAGCACGCATCGACGACAAAACGCGCGGGACAGGATGGATCGGGATCCATAACCTGAATGCGATAACCAAGGGACCGTGCCGCCATGGCCGTCATGCGGCCAAGCTGTCCGCCGCCCAGAATGCCAATCGTTGAACCGGGAAGGATGGCGCTCACTGCGGCAGCTCCTCAGCCAGCACTTCCTCCTTGCGAGATTCTCGCCAGGCGCGCAGCCGATCGCGCAGATTCTGGTCAGTAGCGGCAAGGATCTGCGCCGCAAATAATGCTGCATTCGCCGCGCCGGGCTTGCCTATAGCAAGCGTACCTACTGGCACTCCCTTCGGCATCTGAACAATCGACAGCAGGGAGTCGATGCCATTCAGCATTGTCGCCGGAACCGGGACGCCAAGCACGGGAACCAGGGTCTTTGCCGCGAGCATTCCAGGCAGATGAGCAGCACCGCCCGCGCCGGCAATGATCACGCGAAGCCCGCGCGACTCAGCCTGTTCCGCATAAGTGAAAAGCCAGTCAGGAGTGCGATGAGCGGAAACGACTCGCACTTCATAAGGAATAGAAAATTCTTTCAGCAGGTCAACGGCAGCCTTCAGTACCTCATAATCGGTCTTGCTGCCCATCACCACGCCGACAAGTGGGGCGTGCTCCATGAGTGTGATTATAGTGCCTGAGTCATTTTATCCTCGCGGAGCCGCCCGGTTCATGCGTTGGGTAGATTCAGAATTGACTATAGCTTGATTCCAATTGTCCCGGCGAATGTAACAATCGCTGGCCAAACCGCCAGCAGGTCCTGAAGTGTCGCCGCATCCAGGGAGAAGTTTAATGGGTTCGCCACTGTGCCGTTGATATCGCCAAGCGTCTTTGCAACAGTTCCTAGCAGGACGCCGAGTCCGGCAACAACGCTGGGTTGAACTTTGTTACTTGCAACTTTTGCGCCGCTGACAAACTTAAGAACGTCTTCCGCGGCCACTTCGATGCCGTGCTCGATATCAAGAAGGATATTTGCCATTTATTCTGTCTCCTTTTTGTGAACATCTGCTTGCGATCGTTCTGTCGTTAGTTCTGGCGAAGATGCCCTGTGAACTCTATCCAGGTTTGCCGCAATCAGATGGGTGAAGCGATAAAGCCAGCCGTAAAAACTGCTGTTGCCGGTTTTGGGTGATTCCATTGCGCTCACAGCCGCGGAAAAGATCCAAAGCGCTCCAGCTCCCGTCCAAAAGGATTGCGCAGAGTTGGCTGTCCATAAAACCGAATGCAGTAAGCTCATCATCTATTTACCTTGAGTTTGATTCGGAATATTGGGCTACATCCCAGTCAGAGTTCCGAATGATGATTTGTCAGAGCTGCACGTTGATAAAGATTGCACTTGAAAATCGCGAGTAGTTCGGTGGTGTCGATCCGTCATACATCCGCACGTAGTACTGTTCCATCGCAGCCTCTCGCGGAATCGTAAAATTGCCGACTGGGCTTCGTAGCACAAGATCGGAATCCGTTCCCGGTCCGAACGACCAATCCCGCCGCCGCACTTCAAACCCGCCTCCGGCAGGAGGAACCACGCCTGCATTGACCTGAATTGCACTGCCGCTGATCGATGAAGCAGTGAGAGTCGGCAGACTGGCCAATGGTTCCACTGTCTGAGGCTGCAGCGGTAGCCAGGTGTCAGCGGGAACGGAGGAAGAAGTTTTTATGGCCAGAGCATCTGCCCAGTCGTTGGCGAAGTGAATGGTGTATCGATTCAATTGCGGTGATGATCCGGCGATGTCGATCTGCACACTTCGAACCACAAGATTCACGCTCATGTTTGCCGAAGGAGCCGTAACCGCGAGTAAATCGCCCGGCCAGACATCACCCTGCGTTTCCATATTCCAGCCGGTGTAACTTCCCTTCCACGCCGCGGCGCGGTTCGACGACAAGCTGAGCAGGGCGGACGCAGCATTTTCGCAATCCGCTGAACTCAAAGCCTTCGGACTCGTCACCATTCCAAGCCATCGAGCCGTGGAGGGGAGCTGAGACGAGTTCTGCGTAGAGGCACCGACGCTATTTGCTTTGCGCGCAACAGCGCGGTGCAGCGTCCGATAAGAAACAAACACCAGCTCTCCCATCTGTGGCACGCTGGTTCCATAAAACCGAAGTTTTCCGGTACGTTTAATCTTGCAATCAGCGCCCTGTGCCGTAGTTCCGTTCCGGCGTGTCATCATGTTGCCGCCCGGCAGAATGCTCGTCACCCACACAGGGCCTTCCTGAGTGATGTCCACACTACGAATGCTGCACATGAGATTTGTACTGTTCAACAATCCGAATGTGCAGACGGACGGAGTAACGGCCACGGTGCCGTCATACAGAACAAATGGCGGATGGGTTACACCATTGGTCGTTTCCTGCACTTCCAGCACGAGGTTCACGCCGCAGGGTACCGCCGTGCTGCCCCAAAGCTGTATCCCGTCTTCTCCCAGGGAATAATAGCCTTGAAGAACCCTCTGCATTTCTTTCGCGTACAGGCGCGTGCGCAACGTATACATGCTGCCTGCGACGGGAGAAAACGAGCTCCCCGCCACAAGACCGGCAACCAGTGGAGAGATGCTCGTGCTTCCATTCACCTGACTCACCTGAAATCCCGCGACGCAGTCAGTCGCGTTGATATCGCCGGTGTATAGGCCACTCAGAATTCCCGTGCTTCCGGCGTTCAAGAGGAGGCCGTTGGCTTCAATCACAATGGAGCCGCCAAGTTCCACATTGTTGCTCGCGTAGAGCGCAGTCTCTCCGTCCAGACCATTGCCTCCCGTACAGGTCAGCCCATTCGACGTAAGAGAAACATGGGCACCGGGATCTTGTAACTGCCACAGTAACGAATTCACTGTCGGAGACTGGAAGAAATCCACCAGAGGCTTTGTCTTCGAAGATGGAGGAAAGAAAGGATCTTCCGACAAATCAAAAAGAGTCGTCAGCCCATCGCATTCAAATACTTCTGTGACATAAGCACTTGGTTCATCCTGGCCGCAAACGGTGACGTCATTGGCCAGCATTTTCACCATCGCCGCTTGCAGATGGTTTAGCTGAAGTGTTCCGTCACTTTCATTTAATTGGTGTGTTGCGCTGCCTATCGGTGTCATCGTTAAGTTACCCGCCACAACCCGGTAGACATTCCGCGAACTTGAAGCAAGATTCCCGACATTCTTCGACCAGCTGTCGGCTGGCTCGGCTATAAAACGACCGACCACACCGGTAGCCTGGTTCGTATTGAAAGTGAAGCGAGTTGCATCCACCGTGCTAGTGAGCATCTTTGCAATCTGTCCGGCTGACAAGTCGTAGTTGGCCGTCATCAGCGCGATTCCCTGCATGTCGAGCAACACATCATCGCTCACAGCAGACACAACTACCTGATATACAGGCCCTGCAAATCCTGTGCCGACTAATTCCAACGCAGGTTCACTCGCTATGTATCCAGTGAACAAAGGAATCCCGCCATCGTCGTCAACCACCACTCTCGCCATACGAAGAGGTACAGGTAAATTCACGGCTTGCACTGCCAGCGTGAAAGTACAGATGGATGGCTCATTTAATTGCCGCTCTATGCGCAGTGGAGTATTCGCAACAACGGCGGCGGTATAGTTCAGCACTCCAGTGCCGTCTAGATTGTCGATAGTTAAGATCACTTGATATCCTCAGAGCGCTAAATCAATGTCGCGCTACCCGGCAGGAAACTGCGGTAGCACACGATCTGCTCACCGTCATTTGCATCCGTTACCGGTAGTGCGCAAAAGCCGGCATTCAGAGCAATGCGTTCCAGGGGAGCGACGAGCGTATCGCCGCTCTCTGCCGGTCCCTGCATCGCCTGCAATCGCGGATAGTGAAAAATCAAACGATCGCCCTGTTCTCCCGGCATCACAAACACAGCAGACCATTCCTGGAAAAAGCTCCCACCCTCGCGATCGACAAAACCGACAATAGGCTGAACTTTCATGCCGCTAACGGGCGGGCCCGCAAGCAAAGGCTGGGCGAGTTGTAACCCGCCTGTGCCTGCTTGAGAAACGCGCGCGACATTGAATGTTACTCTGCGAATGTAGTCAGGATCGTTGTTGACCACAGCCGAGGCACGAACGTAAGCCGCCGACACCCCACTGCCCACAAATCCGGTCTGTCCCGTATAGTCGATATCGACCGCAACCATGCACCCAGCGGAGAATTGCGCTATGTCAGTTGCATTCAAAACGATATTTGTTGCAGTGGACCCGGACTGTACAGTGACAGCCGCAATGCCTTTAGCTCCCGATCCGATTGCCGGACCATTACTCGCAGGTTTGATTAGATTCATGTGCTGCGATCCAGCGGCGAGCGCCATCGTAAGCTTGTTCCAGGTCTTGAATCGGAATGAGACCGTTGCGCCCGTCGCGTCGCGCACCTGATATTGAGCAACGCTGGGAACGCCACTGTTCAATGCCCCAATGGAACTCGTCGACTTACGCGCAAAATTCTCAATCCATCCAAGGTCGATCCACGGCGCAGGCGGCGCCTCGAGCGAAAATCCTCCTGTCTGTGATGGATCGAAAATCGATGGCATCTGACTGACTCTGTTCACAGGAGCAAAGTAAGCGCGCACCCGACGGCTTATGGTCGGAAGCGCCGCATAATTTGTAACCGTAGTTGTGCTCATAGCTCACCCTGCTCCTGAAATGAGAACACCTGCACATTCGCTACCCTGGTCAACCGCTCACGCTGCGTCGTCAGCGAACCAAGCTGCGCTTCTCCCCAGAAGACCTGCGTTGTCATCGCCGCAGTTGGTGTTTGCAAGAAGTTCATCTTCTGTGCGCAACTAGGTTTCAGGATTGCAAGCAACTCTGCGTCCATTTCTTCAAGGACGCGGCCTCTGTCTAATCCAGCATTTGTCTGTGTACCGCCGGTTGTGTAATGAATCTCGCAGGTCATCTGCGCCAGGTGCAGCGGGAGTTGAGTGTCTATATTCAATCCTGTCCAGCGCAATACAAAAGCATCGGAAGGCATTTGAGGAACGACAGCTTCCGCCTCTTCTACGAGCATCCCGGGTCGTTGCACGCCACGCAGGATCATCACCCGTGAAGGGTTCAGCGCCGCCAGGCGGTTGCGCAGCGTCACATAAAAAGTGTCTTTTGCATTTTCCATAGATGCCTTCTTTAGAGTTATGGAACAGGCTGTAGAAGGGCATGCGCTTCACGTAACAACAATCGATACAAATACACCTGCCCCAGTGATTCTGAAGTCGCTCGCGATTCAATCAGGAACTGCGCGCCGTTGATTTCAACGCCCGCAGCTGTATCGAATAATGCATCTGCCGACGTAAGCTGTAACACACTCACCTGTTGTTGCACCGCAGAGGCAGAGATAAGAAGCTCATATTGTGACAACTGGACTTCCTGCATCGTGGCGCGCACCTTGCGTAAGATTGCAGGAGAAAGTGACAGCCGTTGGAAGTTGGGAGCATGGATCCCCACCTGCCCCGCGTCGCTGCTGTCGCCGGCAGCAGGTGCCACTAGAAGGGAAATAGCCATTCCCCCACCCGCTCGCAGCAAAGCGTCTGCCATAAGCAATGGGCTGTTACTCGGATTTCTAACGCTAAGATCTGCGCTCATATATATCTCACCCCAGACGATTCGCGACCCATGGCTTCAGCAGGCTTTGCACTGTGCTGTCTATAAGAGTGCTGGAGAAATACTCCATCTGCATCGTGTCGATCTTGCTGCTCTTAACATTCAATCCCGGAGTAGCCTGCGCGTTCTTCACAATCAGTGCGCATGCAGCCATCACTGCATTGGGAATCGTGCTCAACCCTGCCGTGTACGTCACCTCCACTTCGTTGTAAGGAAGTCCGAGAACATTCAAAGGTAAAATCAGCTCCCCTGTTTCAGCGAAAAAATCTACCGTGGAAGGATCCATCTGCGTCCAGCCACCCGGTAAAGCGAATGCCCACGCAACCTCTTCCTGCAAGGGATAAAGCACCTGTCCCCGGCGCGGACGTGCATAGCGTGCCTGAATATTCACCAACGGTGAAGTGGCTGGAGCAATGGATGCAAGCGGCAGATAACTCAACCGCACAGCTTGCGATCCGGAAGTAAGCCGTAGCCTCTCCACATACTGTGTAGGATTCAGGCTGATACGCCTGCAATGACTGTCGATCAAAGCCGAAGCGACAGTGATCCAGGCGTCTGTGGTGTCCGATGCAAGCCCGAAGTTCTCATAGTCTGCTGGCTGCAAATATCCCATAATCATCTCCGCGTCAGACTCGCTGTACGATTTACATTCATGTGTAAAAAGAGGTAGCGGACCAGTTCTCATTGAAAGTGACACAGTTCAATCTCTCAACTGATCCGCTACCTGAAAGAACTGGTTCTTCATCAAAACCAGCTCTGAGTTATTTCAGATCGTCAGAAGAAACTGGAGTCTAGCGATCCACCATCACCTGGTAGTGCGCATAATTCGCGCCCTTGACCACAACGCCGCCAAACTTTACCGCAACATACTGCGAAGCCAGTGAACCGGGAACGCCAAGCTGGAAAATCCGAGGTGTCGGATCGCTCAACCAGTGATACTCGATCATGTCTTCAGTCACGATGTAAGCCGGAAGAACTGCCGTCCCCGACCCAGGAGTCCCCGTATAGCTCAAGGCCCAGTCCGGAATCAATGGCAGATCGCCTGCCTGAGTCGAGAGAGTCTTCACAGTAAACCCGGCATTGATCTCCCGAGTGCTCAACACCACGTTGAAGTCCGTCTTCATCTCGCGGTCGATGAGATCGAGAAGGACCGGATTGGCGTAGATAGCAGTCGGACGCACAGCAAAGTTGCCGTTTGCAACCATCTGCGCAACCGTCGATTTCAGGCCATCCACGATGCTCGCCGTCGAACCGATCGTCGTAGTATTGCCGCCGGCAGCGATCTGAGAAGCAACACCGTAGTATTGCGTCGATGTCGGAGTGCTCAAGGACGAATCGTTTCCATTCCACAACGCAATGTCATGCGTATGCAGAACGCCTTCCACCGTGTCGACCAGGTCTTTGGCCTGCAGATAAGCAAACTGCTTCTGCTGCGTGCCCAGTTCAATGTCGAACAGGTTGTAGTTCAATTGAGCGACAATCGCCTTCAGCGGAACGCTGCGCTCCACGCGTGTCGGGCTTACGATCGGCGCAACGATATTGCGCGGATCCACGAAGCCTGCCGATCCCGGCGTCGGAATGGAGGTCTCTTCAAAAAATCGCGAAGGATGACCTGTCGCCGGCACCTGCTTGATGCGCTGTCCGAAAATACCGCGCCGCTGAACGATATCGGTGATCTCAGTTTGGTAAAAAGGAACTTCGATTGCGCCAGGTCCGATGTAATCAGCAGCCGCGTGGATGTCGTAAAAATTTGCGCTCATTCGATTCTTTCTGCCTGAGAACAGGCTGAGGTAATTCGTTTGGAAAGGCACGGTGTTAGCCATGCAATACACGCTGCAAAAAGAAAGAGCGGCATTAGCCGCTCAGGAAGTAGCGCCTTGTACGGGAATTCGCGCGCTACAGTTGACCTTTCAAAAATCTCTTTACTGCGTCAGCATTCCCGCACGCAGCAGCTGCGCTTTTACTGCGATCCGCTGCTCCAGGCTCAGTCCGGTAAGAGCGGCATCCAGCGCCCCAGCCTGAATGGAATCAACCATCGAGATCCCCTGCTTGGCCAGTAGCTGTGTCGTTGAAGCAGGAAGCGTCTGGCGAGCCGCGACGGCCCGGCTGCCCTGCGCGCGAAGCTCAGCAATCTGCTGCTCTGCCGCTTCCAGCTTCAGTCGCAGCTCACGCTCGCGTTCAAGCAATTCATTTTGGCCTTCAACCGCAGCGGTCATCTTCTCGATCGCTCCGCCCGACGCCGCTTCCCGCTGTTCCATCCACGCCACTGTCCGTTCCAGCACAGTCGCTGCCGAACTGAGACGTTCAATGCTTTCTCCCAACGAGGCAAAAATGTTTTCTGTCTCCATTACGCTTCCTTCCTTCTTTGTGTTTGCCCAAAAGATTGTTCGAATCGCCAGCTTGAGCGCGCGGCAACTCTTGTCCCAGTGCTCTCTCTCATCGGACTTCCGCTCCTGCAACGGTTAGCCGACAGGCGAAACGAAGTGTTGCGATAAGCCGCCTTTTCCCGTAACAGGATGGCTGCCCCTGTAAATGTGGCTTGCGTTAACGTCCAGACTTCTGCACGCATATCCGCCACATGCGCATCGGCCAGCTCATAAGACATGCCCATGTGGCCCGCCTCACTCTGCTGCAATTGCCGCACAACCTCGGGAAAGTCGCGGCCGAACAAATAACCGCGCACCCGCAACTGATTTCCAATAACATCAGCCTCGGTGATGATGCCGCACTTTGCCCGCGCATCATGTCCATCCCATTTCGGCGCATAATCTACCGCCATCCCCAGCAATGATGGCAACGCCGCCCGTGCCGCCTCTCGCGTAAGAATCACCCTGTGTCCGCGTGCTCCCGATGGCGGCTTTGTACTCGCCTCGTCCACCACAGTCAGCACACCTTCAAAAGGAATCCGATTCGGATGGTCAGCAACCTCCGGCATGGTGATCGCTATAGCTTCCAGTCTCATCTCTCCCCACCCTCTCGTTGAAATGCAAAGTATGACTGCCCGTCTTACCCCCTCTCTGCCGCAGCCTCTGGTGCCTGGTCCGTAGGAAGCGGCCCAAGCCCACGCATCGATCGCACCTCATTCACGGTCAAGACACCAGCCGCAAGAAGCTGCGTCTGCACCTGCAGCTCGGTAAGCTCGTCCGGCGCATCCAGTTCGTTGAAGACAAACTCGAATTCGCGCCAACCCAGCTTCTTCGCAAAAAGATCGCGCGTCAGATGCTCCGCCAGCAGCTTCGCCAGAGGAACTACTGCGCTACGAAATGCCTCATCGGATTGTTCCGCAGCCGTGGTCCGGTTCACTTCGCGTTCCAGGCCCAGCAGCATTGGCGGCAGCGAAAATGCATTCGCCACCATGCGAATCAGAAACTCCAGCCAGTTCAAACGAAGGTCGGCATCCGTACCGCTGGCAAAACGCAGCACTTCTGGCTTCTGTTCCGTACTCAGCAGCGGAACTCTGCCCGTACCCTCAATCTCGTCCTGCCACCAGCGGATCAACCGTTCGTGCTCCACTGGAGTCGTTTCATTGAGCCACAGCGCATACTGCACCACCGCATTGCTGGCCAGGTTCCCCGCAAATCGATGCGCTGCAAGAAATGTATTAACAGTCTCGAACGCGACTTCCAGCGGACCGAGACCAAACGGTGTATGCGATCGCGGATTCATCCGTATATAGATCAGCTGATCGTCCCGGAGAAAAACCTGCGAACTGCCACCCGGAAGTCCGGTCGTCTGCGCGTACCGTATTGAATCTGGTTTCCCATCCCATTTGGGATTGATCTCGATAGTTGCGCCATCCACCGCCCACAGATCGAACGGTTTCTGCGCATCTCCTGTAAGCTCCATCTCGATCGCGCCAAAGCCTCCGACCAGCGCATCTTCCAAAGCCTGCTCGACCAGAGTGCGAAACGAGTCACTGGCATTTGGCTCTTCCAGTGCCCGCCGCAGGGCCAACAGCCGTTCTGCCGCATCTGCAACACCGTGGGCAGAGAATCCACGTTTCAACCGCACCTGCCAATCCATGCTGGAGATACGGTCTTTCAGCACATTGATGGCCCTGCGTACCAGCGGCGTCTCTGCAAAGCGCCGCAGGTTTACAGGCGTGGGTTTGGGTAATGCATTCGAAGGCGTACGGTACGGAGTCAGAATGGAAGGCAGCGCCAGTGTCTTCCGCTTCGCAACCTGCGCCTCCGATGCTTCCATGTCGGACTCTCTCCGCCGCCACAGTCTTTGAACCGAGTTCATGGCCTTCAATGTTTCGCCCCCGTCCTTCTTTGTTCTCCAAAAAAGAAAAAGCATGGCGATAAGCCATGCCTCTGAACCTTCAATCTACGAACCTAAAATCCTACACACTACGCTTTAAACCTCAGAACTTGTCATCCTGATCCTGAGGTATGAAGGAGAAGAATCTGCTCCTATACGCGCAATTCTCTTTGCGCAGTTTCCGCCACGCGCGGCAGATCGTTCGTAGTTAAAACGCGGATATCTCCCGCTTCCATCGTTTCCACGGAAAAGCGATATTGCTCGACGCGTTCACTGTCCTCACGATCTGCGCTGACATCGGTAATCGGCTCGACAACTGCCGTCAATTCCAGCTTCGCATTCTCAATCCGAGCCACGCCTTCCCGAATTGCGCCGACGCTGAACGCGAGCACCTTCGGCCAATCCGTATCGCCATCCAGCGAGATCGCATGAAACATGCGAATCAGCCCATTCGGTCGATAACCGCAATCGATGCGTAATGGATCTCCAGTCTTCGTATATCTCGAAACGGCAATCCGTTTCCGCATCAGGTCCCAGACCCCAGCACGCTCGAACTGCGTCCTCATCTTTGCATGGATTGCCTGACGCCCGCTCTTGCGCGCAACCGCCTGCCTCTTGCGAGGCTCTACATACAGCCGCATCAACTCTTCCACTCCGGCAACAATGGATTCAGCAAGGTACGCCTTGGGTTCAGTGATCTGTATTCCGTTGGAAAACGAATCTTCCAGCACCCTTATCAGAGAAGGCGTTTCCGGTCTTTGTTCTGCAAGCCTTCCACGCAATTCGCTTTCCAGACTCTCCAGCATCCCGACATCGACATCCGGATCGACGCACCGTACCCGCGCCCAGTCCTTTGTAAAGTTCACCGTGATCTGCTCAGGCCGGCCCGCATCCCGCAGTAAAACTCCGATATTCACGAACTCATTTCTCACCGGATCCGGCACATACCGGACCAGATAGAAATCGCATTGTTTCCGAGTGGTCAATCCTGTCGATTCCTCAAGTGCCTTCTGTCACAACCACGATTACATAATCGGTCCACGAACAGTATCGGCCCAACCCGGCTCCGGAAACTGTCTTTCCAAAATGTTTGCTGTTGCTTTCATCCAATTTGGAAACGGCTCTCGCGATGATTCCCGAAAGAGCGTAATCAATTCCCGAATACGGTTGCGGCGTTCCAGCAAATGTTCGATAAGCATCTCGATCTCCGCCAGATTGCCTCCATACCATTCAGGAGGAACCACCTCTGCGAGCGCCCATATTTTTTGTGGATCGAGCTCTTCCACCCGGTTCAGCCAGGGCTCAAAGCTCTCCCATCCAGTTATGCCTCGATACACCAGGTTTCTCGCATACACTCCTCGCAGCGGAGCATCGACAAACTTCCATTCTCCGGCATTGAAACAATACCCCTGATCGATAAACGTGGCCGTATCGCTTCTCTCCCGAGGCCGCTTATAAAAACCCGCCTGTCGCCCATTGGAATTGCCGTTCCACTTATCGATC
>JAATFH010000397.1 GCA_015655315.1 Terriglobales bacterium | reverse complement strand
TACTGCATTCCCAACATGCCGACAGAGGAGGTCTTCACAACTCCGCACAAGAACCGCGCCGACGGCACGGTGACGGCGACCAAGCCGCTCTCGCACCAGGGCACGATGATCGAGGGCATCCAGGTGCGCTTCGAGGGCGGAAAGATTGTTGAAGCCAACGCAACAAGAGGCCAGGAAGTGCTGCGGAAACTGATCGACACGGACGAGGGCGCGCGGCGGCTGGGCGAAGTGGCGCTGGTGCCGCATTCGTCTCCGATTGCTGCGAGTGGACTGCTCTTCTTCAATACGCTCTTTGACGAGAATGCCGCCTGCCACATTGCTCTCGGGCAGGCTTACAGTTCCTGCCTGATCGATGGCGACAAGCTCACGCCGGAACAGCTTGCAGCTAAGGGCGCGAACGACAGCCTGATCCACGTCGACTGGATGATCGGCTCGGACAAGCTGGATATCGACGGCGTCACCGCATCCGGCGCAACGGAGCCATTGATGCGACAAGGCGAATGGGTGTAGGCGTTTTACAGTACAGATCGAACGTTCTGGCGCATCTCGCAACTTTCACAATGGTCACCCATCCAATCGGCATAGGAGAGATCGATGCCGAAAGTTGTTCGTTTTCACGAGACAGGCGGACCGGAAGTCCTGAGGCTTGAGGAGGTACCAACACCCCAGCCTGGCAAGGGTGAGGTGCGGTTGAAGGTCCAGGCGATTGGGCTGAATCGCGCCGAGTCGATGTTTTACCACGGGCAGTATATCTACCAGCCCAACTTTCCCTCCGGACTTGGTTACGAGGCAGCAGGCGTGGTGGAAGCTGTCGGGCCGGATGTGGATAAGAGCTGGATCGGCAAACAGGTGTCAACCGTCCCATCTTTTAAGCTGACCCAATACAGCATGGTGGGGGAGGAAGTGATCGCTCCAGTGGCATCGCTGGGCGAATATCCCGAGAATCTCTCTCCGGTGGAGGGCGCGGCCATCTGGATGCAATATGTGACGGCCTATGGCGCGCTGATCGCAATTGCTCAACTCAAGAAGGGCGATTTCGTTGTCATTCCAGCCGCTTCGAGCAGTGTGGGTCTTGCCGCCATCGAAACGGCCAAAGCGGAGGGTGCGATTTCGATCGCGACCACGCGCAAGAGCAACAAAAAAGCCGAATTGACGAAGCTGGGCGCGGACTACGTGATTGCCACCGAAGAAGAAGATTTAGTGGCGCGGGTTCGCGAGATTACCGGCGGCAAGGGCGCGCGGGTGATTTTCGATCCGGTTGCCGGGCCGTTTCTGGAGAAACTGGCTGAGGCCACAGCACCGGAGGGCATCATTTTCCAGTATGGAGCGTTGTCGCTGCAGCCAACGCCCCTGCCACTGCTCACAGTGCTTACGCATGGGATCACGGTTCGCGGCTACACCCTGATGGAATTCACGCTCGTGCCGGAGAGGCTTGCCCTCGCGAAAAAGTACGTCTATGACCGTCTGGCGGACGGGCGATTTACTCCGAAGATTGCACGGACATTCCCATTTGCGCAGACGGTAGAGGCTTACCGTTATCTGGAGTCGAACACGCAGGTGGGAAAGATTGTGATTACGGTTCCCTAGTTTGTCTTATTTCACAACAAAAAGCCACCTTTGACGGGTGGCTTTTCTTATAAGAGGAGTTCCTCTCAGGCTTTTGCCAGCTCCGCCTCTATCATGCCGACGAGCGCTGGATCATCCGGGGCAGTGTTGGGAGCAAAGCGGGCGGCGATTCCGCCGTCGCGAGAGACGACAAATTTTTCAAAGTTCCAGAGAATTTCCGGCTCTGCATTTGGCTGGACGCCGTAACGCTTCAGATCTTCGGCGAAGGGCTCTGCCGATGTGCTCACTGCAGTCGGCTGCGCTTCGATCAGTGCGCTGTAGAGCGGGTGCTTGGTTTCTCCGACAACGGTGATTTTTTCGTACAGAGGGAAATCGACACCGTAATTCAGCGTACAGAAGTTCAGAATTTCCGTGTTGTCGCCCGGCTCCTGTCCGGCAAAGTCATTCGATGGAAAACCGCAGACGACGAGGCCCTTGTCACTGTACTTGCTGTAAAGGCTCTCGAGCGCCTCGTATTGTGGCGTGAGTCCGCACTTGGAAGCGACGTTGACGATGAGAAGGACTTTTCCCTCGTGGCCAGAGAGGTTGGTTTCTTCTCCGGTGATGCTGCGAACAGGAATGTTCAGAATCGGTGTGCTCATGGATGGCTCGATTGTATTTCGTTTTGATGGATGCGGGATGAAGATGGCCGAGATGTCAACGCTGAACGGAAAAACTCCGGCTGTAACGAGTCTTTCAATCAGGGATGCAACAATGGGCGATGCCTGAGTCGTTTCGTACATTTATCGATCAACACTCTGCGCATATACACTCCCACTGTATGCCTTCTTCAACGCCGCGAGTGGCCTATTTCCCCGACTCATTCCACGAAATCAACGGGGTAGCCCACACGAGCCGCGAGTTTGAGAAGTTCGTACAGCGGAGGCACCTGCCTTTCCTGTGCGTTCGCGCCGGAAGCCGGAAGCCGCGTCTGTTTACAGAGGGCCAGCTTACGACACTGGAGCTTTCCCGTGGTCCGCTTTCTTTTGGCCTGGAGAAGGATCTGAGTTTCGATCTGGGCTTCTTTCGCCACTTGCCCCTGATCGGGAGGACGCTGCGCGAATTCGCCCCGGACCTGATCCACATTACCGGCCCGAGTGACTTTGGCATGATCGGCGCGCTGCTGGCACACCACTATCGCTTGCCGCTGGTCGCCTCATGGCACACGAATGTGCATGAATATGCCGCCAAGCGCTCGCAATGGTTTCTCCATCAGCTACCGGACAAGACAGCGCCAAAGGCAGAGCGCCAGATCGAGGAAATCAGCCTCTATGCCACCACGCAATTCTATTCGAGCGCACGCGTGCTGTTCGCGCCGAACATTGAGCTGTGCCAACTCCTGGAACGCGCCACGGACCGTCCGTGCAAACTGATGCCGCGCGGCGTAGACACGGAGCAGTTTTCTCCGCAGTACCGCGACCGCGCGGAAACCGATACGGACTTTGTTCTCGGCTTTGTAGGTCGGCTATCGGTAGAGAAAAACGTCGCGCTGCTGGTGCGCATTCGCGAACAGTTGCTGACAGCAGGACTCAACAATTTCCGCTTTCTCATCGTCGGGCATGGCGTCGAAGAGCCCTGGCTTCGCGAACAACTTCCGAACGCGGATTTTCCCGGCGTACTGCGCGGCGAAGCGCTCTCGCGTGCCTATGCCAACATGGACTTATTTGTATTCCCCTCGCACACGGACACCTTCGGCAACGTGGTGCTGGAAGCATTGGCCTCAGGAGTTCCAGCCATCGTGACACCGGACGGCGGGCCGCGCTACATCGTGCAGGACGGGCAAACAGGTTTTATTGCAAAGGACGAGGATTTTGCGCAGAAGATTCTCTCCGTCCTCGGTAATCCACTCCTGCTTCTAAAGATGCGTGCTGCGGCACGCGCAGACGCACTCGCCGCTTCATGGGATTCGGTGTTCGAGGGTGTCTACGACGCTTACGACCTGGCGCTGACGCAGCCGGCTGCAGACTAAGACCAGCAAAATCAAGCCTAAAACACCATATAAGAAATATTTATACGGAGATTACTTCCTGTTCACTTTCTTATCGACGATTCGCCTGCAACCGTTTACTATCCCAACAATCTCGTAGTCGCCAATTGTAGGAATCCAGAAGTACAGGCTCAGGGGTCTGCGCTCACTACGGGAACGAATAAATTTTGCAGCATTTTTTCTGGAAGGTGGTTTATGGCTATGACGCGAAGGACGCATATGCGTCCCATTCAATCCTTGTTTTTTGTGCTTGTTGTCTTACTGGGAACTAGCGGATTACGCGCCCAGGTAACGGCAAGCGGCAATATGGCTGGCGTGGTTTCGGATCCGACTGGAGCCGCTGTCGTGGGCGCATCGGTTACTGTAACCAACACGGCTACAAACGAAGAACGAAAAACAGTTACGAATGGGTCTGGTGAATATCGGTTCGATCTGTTGCCGGTAGGCACCTATCTACTCCAGGTCACGACATCCGGATTCAGCCCGGCGCAAGTGAAAGGGCTGCAGGTACTGGTTGGCACTACAGTCACTCTCAACATTCCGCTTACGGCGGGGCAGGTATCGCAGACTGTTGAAGTGACCGCGGGCAATCAACTGGTGGATACGGAAAAAACCGATGTCTCCACGGCGGTGACGCAAAGAGAAATTCAGGCTCTTCCTTTGAATGGACGTGATTTCGCCAACCTGGCGATTCTGGCACCTGGCGTCAAGCAAGTAGACAGTTACGATCCGACGAAGAATCGTTATGCTGTGTACGCGGTCAACGGCTCTACCGGTCGCAATACCAACACCACCGTTAACGGGATCGATAACAAGGACAATACCGTCGGCGGGGCAGTCATGCAGCTTCCCCTGGAAGCAGTGCAGGAGTTCAACATCAGCCCGAACCGTTTTTCCGCCGCCAACGGGAAGAGCGAAGGCGCGGCACTCAACGTGGTCACGAAATCCGGTTCCAACCAGTTCCACGGAGCGCTTTACGGATTCTTCCGCACGCAGGATTTTCAGACCAATAACTATTTCGCGGAAAAGGCCGACCAGCCGAAACCGGATTACAGCCGCCAGCAGTATGGGGGTTCTGTCGGCGGTCCCATTCGCAGAGATAAAGACTTCGGGTTCTTCGCCTATGAAGGATTGCGTGAACGCTCCAGCCTTTCCGTAAGCTCGGATTCCTACGATGAACTGGTCGCCGCTGCAAACAGTGGAGTCTTCAATCCGGCTCCCCTGCCATCGCGCACGATCCCGACACCCTATGACGACAAGCGCTATAACGGGCGCATCGATCACGTCTTCAGTTCGACGGAAAAGGCGTTCGTCAGCTACACCGCGCAGGACAACAAAAGTAATAACGATCAGTCCACGGCGCAGAACGATCTGAGTGAAGGCAACTTCACGATCAACGATCTTATCCTGACGAACTTCAACCTCAATTCGCTTCTGACATCGAATACTGTCAATAACTTCACCTTCGGTTTTCAGTATTGGAATAACCTGATCGATTCGACCACGCGCGCACCGTTCGTTACGTTTCCGGATGGAACCAGCTTTGGAACCAACGTGAATGTGCCGCAAAAATCGAGCCAGCACAAATTCCAGTTCCGCGACGATATCTCCTGGATCCACAGTACGCACACGCTGCGCGCGGGCGTGGATTATGTCTACGAGCCGCAGGTGGGAGGATTCTTTGAAAACAACCCGACGCCTGAGTTCGACTTTTTTGATAGTCCGCAAAATATCCTGGGACAGCCAGACAAGTATCCCCAGGGATTTTCCACTCCCGGCCTCGTCATCGGCATGACCGGCACATCCGGCGATCCCTCCTTCAATCTCTCGCCAAAGATGCTTGGCCTCTATGTTCAGGACGATTGGAGAGTTACCCCAAGGTTCCTGCTGAATCTCGGCGTCCGCTATGACCGTGACATCGATACCTATGGTATCGGCAAGCAGAAAAACAGCCGCACGGTACAGGAGCTGATTGCTTCAGCGGCAACCGGTGTCCCCACGGTGCCGACTGCACATAACGACAACAATGCCAACATCGCCTATGTGCCGGATCTCGGCTATATCGGCGGTACTTATACTGGCCTTCCAAGTAATGACAATCTAGACATCAGCCCGCGTATCGGGTTTGCCTTCGACGTCTTTGGAAACAGCCGCGTGGTGTTACGCGGAGGTTACGGGCTCTACTTTGGACAGACCTTTGAAAACATCCCGCTGTTCATGATTCAGCAGGCGAACAACACCGTCTTCGCGAACACATTTACCCTGAGCTGCGATACGGTGGGCGATCCGACCTGCAATGAGGTCGTACCCGGCACGGGAATTCCTCAGTACCAATATCGGTTCGGTGTTGACCCGGCTCCAGTGATCCCGCCCGCCGGCCATGATCTTGCTCCGGGATCAACAGGACGTCTCATGGATCCGCGCTACCGCAACCCTTACACGCAGCAGATCAACTTCGGAATACAGATTGCGCCAAATGTGCATTCCGTAGTCGAAATCGAGTATGTGCAGGCTCGTGGACTGCATGAGGACAAGACTGTCAACATCAATCCTACGCAATACTTTGTCGCTGGTAAGCCGCGTCCTTTCTCGGACGCGTTTGTAGCGGCAAATGTCCCCAAACTTGGCCGTATCGCCGATGAACAATCCATCGGCCGCTCTTACTACGACGGCCTCAATCTGAGCTATCGTCAGCAGGTGTGGAAGCGTATTACTGGTTCGGCGAATTACACGTGGTCGAAGGCCCTGGCTTTTGAAGGCGCAGGCGCATCCTTCCGTAACACCGCTACGAATCCGTTCCTGGGCCAGTTCCGCCGCCAGGACTACGGGCCGTCTCCCAACGATGAGACGCATCACCTGACGGCAGCGGCAACGATTTTTCTGCCTTGGAAGATCAACGTTTCACCTATCTTCCAGGTGGGCTCGGGACGCCCGGTCGATGTCGGTTCCAGCACTGATGAATTTGGTATCGGCAGTGGTCGCGCCACCCTCGAACATGCCATTTTGCCAAAGGGGTCCAAGTCTGATTTCACGGGCCTCACGTCGCTCTTTAATGCCGACGGCAGCGTGTACGGAAGCAGCACCTACGTCCCTTGCCTTCAAGATGGAACGTGCCGGGAAGTCTCGTACAACTCATTCCGAGGCCAGAGTTTCATCGAACTGGACGCCAGGATCGGAAAGACCATTACCTTCGGAGAAAAATATAACGTCGATCTCTTCTTCCAGGGATTCGATCTGACCAACCGCGCGAACTTCGGCGGGAATCTTCAAGGCGACGTGAGCGCGATCGATGTTACCGATCCGTCTTCGTTCCTGAAGCCTTCGAACTTCATCACGCCCAACAGTACCGTCATCCCGCATTCCTTTACGGGGGAATTTGGAGGGCGGTTCAGCTTCTAGTCCAATTGCGAACCTGATAGGAAAGCCCGCTACTCGGCGGGCTTTCCTATTTAGAGAGGCTGGTAGTAGCGGTCTTCAGGCGAGGCGCAGCTCATACAGAGAGTCTGTCCGTCGCGGCGCACGAAGCGATCGTAGTTGATCCCCTCGCCGCAAAGGTCGCAGGCGATGCGTTCGCCTTTGAATCCGGGAAACTCTTTGGCTTCGACGACGACACGTACCCACTGCTCGTCGAAAAGATCGCCGTCACTCATTTCGCGATAGGCGTGCATCTGCTGCTGGTTCTTGTTCTCTATTTCCGGATACATCTCTTTCGCCAGCGCCTTTGACGATTCTTTCGCAGAGATACGGATAGCGCGGTTCGAAGCGAGATCGACAAACGTCGCCGCCATCTTTCCCCAGTCGCGGAATTTGAGGGCGCGTTTACCGAGGCGGCATCCGGTAACGACGCCGATCGCGTCCGTAGCGCAGCGGTCGATCTCGATGTAAGTGACGAGGCGCTTGCGGTCCTTGCCGCGCGGCTCTTCAATACCGAGGCGGGCACAGCCCAGCATCGCCATGCGCACACCAAGTATCTGCCCCGCGCATAAATGGCCATGAGCGATCTCGGCCTGTCTGAGAAGATCGTCAAAAGCATCCATGGATATATGGTAGCCCTGATGAGCGCCGCATCGCCCACGGGAAAACTGTGTGCGCCGGAAAAGGGTGGCGCATGCCGAATCAGACCGGAACCTATGGATTCACTGCTGGAAAAATCTGCGGTCCGCGATACCATGGTGGGCTAGATGCGTATGCTCCGCTCTCTGCGTTTTCTGTTTTTCTCGATTGTCCTGTGTGCGGCTGCGGGTTATGCCGATAAGCTGAAGAATTTCTACATGGGCAGTGGCAGATATGCAGCGGAAGTTCACCGCGTGGTTCTGCTCGCGCTGGCAAAAGACGGAACGGCTGTACTGCAGCAGAACTGGCACGACAAGCCGCCGGAGACATGGCATGTGCACTGGGTTCGGGACGGCAAGTCACTGGTGCTGAACTTCGATCCCGTCGCGGGCAAGCCAACGCCCGCACCGGCTAGCTTCACGCTCAAGAACAATTCGCTTGTTCCCGTGAAGTGGGACAGCCAGTTCTTAGGTGTGCTCGGGCCACCGACGCTGATGCCGTTCAGCAGCAAGAACAAAGTCCAGGACAGCGTTTCGGGCTGCCAGATGCTGGACTACAGTCAGCCAACCGGCTGCATTCAGTGGGACTCTCGCGACATGAAGCAGTGATTTCGCTGAGCGTTGCGTCTCAGTTTTCCGAGCCTTCTTCGTCGCCGTCTTCTACCAGCACAGCGGAAAGTCCGACAAGGTCGTAACTGATCTGCGCCGCTCCGGTGGGTTGAAAGGTAATGCGCAGCGGATCGCGCTGCCAGGTTGAAGGCGCGCACGCGGGTGTCGGATGATTCATCGGGTCCCACGCGCCTAGTTTCTTTGCCAGGAGCGGCTTCCGCGCCGCCACCTGTGCAACCACAGCGTAGAGTTGATGGCCGGTGGCCGTGAGCCCGCAATACGCCGCGTAGTCCCGAAACCAGACAACGCTCGAAACAGATGGATCGTAGTCGGGGAGCTTGATCGCCGTGACATGGCCGATGGCGCGGTCCACCAGCAGCCAGGGACCGCGCTGCCAGACCCAGTGCTCGGTCTTCTCCGTGGGAAGCGCGTCATTCAGGCGGATGGCGCGCCGGACGGCGAAGCTGCGATCGGTAACGTCGTGGGCGTCGCCGGTTGTCCATTCCTTAATCTTGCCGTCGACGACCAGGGGACGAACGCGCAATTCTTTTTCATCCGCAGCGGCTCCCGCTGGATCGCCTGCAATGGAATACGGGACCTTTTTTACCGCCCCTAAAGCAACAAGGTGCGGCTTGGCGGCGGCGAAGAGAAATCCCGGCGCGGCAACCGCCAGGACGAGGCTGCAAAGCCCCGCGCGTTTTCGATGCATGCAGTTCAGGCTAGGTTGCGGCGAGGCGTGACACAAGCCCTCCATACATTACGAAGGTGACTTGACTGGTGGAGATAATTTGCCCCTGTCAGAAAGAAGACAAGCAAAGCGTTCCCCGGAATCGGACACAGGGTATTTCGTAACCATTACGATTACTATCTGCGGCGACCTCTTTCACGCCTTTGGGCGAAGTTTCAAACGATGCCGGCTTGGCTTTCTCCCACCGAAAGAAGCCACGAAGCCGGCAACAACCGCGAATCCCGGACGATATTCCCTGACGGATGAAATTTTGATTTGGAGATACACAATAAATATTTCGGCTCAATCGGAAAAGGGTACGCACGGGAGCAGAAATCGCGATAGAGTAGCGGCGATGAGAAAGCAATGGCCCTGGTGGGTGTTCTCGATTCTGATACTGGTTGTGCTGCTCTACCCGGAAAGGCTGACGATTGTTCCGGCGTACCACGTCAAGCTGGTAGATCAGTTCGGCGCGCCGATGGCGAACACGGCTGTCAGCGAACTGTGGCAGCTGGCATCGATAGAGCGTGTCGAACACCTCGACCAGGTGATGACGAATGTGCAGGGAGAGGTGGTCCTGCCCGAACGTACCATGCGCGCGGCTATGGCGGAGCGAATGATCGGGTGCCTCGCCCACCATAGCCGCGAAGGTTTTGCGTCTTCGTGCGGGAATCACTTTGCAATCGGCGCGGCGGGCGACCTGAAGGAACTGGAGCGGGCGGAAATAGTCACTGGCCTGCTGAAGCGGCAGCATTCGCTGGTCCTGACCTTGAAGCGTTGCGAGCCGGATGAACCCTCGCCGTGTTGAGCCTCTTCATCACGCCTGGTGCCGTTTCCCGATACAATCAGGAGTTCGCGTATGCCATACACACCTGTACTCCTGGTCCACGGCGGTGCCTGGGCCATTCCCGACGACATGGTCGAGGCGCATGAGCGCGGGGTGTCGAACGCCCTGTCCGCCGGATACGCCCTGCTCGATAAAGGTGCTTCCGCCGTCGATGCGGTCGAAGCCGCTGTCGCGGTGCTCGAAGACGACGACACTTTCGATGCCGGACGCGGCAGCTTTCTCACCCGTGATGGCCGCGTGCAGCTCGATGCGCTGCTGATGGACGGCGGCACCATGCGCGCCGGAGGCGTGGCCTGCGTCGAGCGGCTGCGCAACCCCATCCACGCGGCGCGGCTGGTGCTGGATAAAAGTCCACATGTCTATTTTGTCGGCCAGGGCGCGGAAGAGTTCGCACAGGCGCATGGCATGGAGCTGATCGACAACGGGGAGCTGGTGCTCGACCGCGAGCGGCTGCGTCTGGAAGAGGCGCAGGCGAAGGAACGTGCAGGGCTGCCCGACCTGACTTTCGCAGGCGATGATAAATCTCCGGAGACGGCAGCCGAGCTGGCCTCGCACGACACGGTCGGCGCGGTCGCTCTCGATGTGAAGGGCAATATCGCAGCCGCAACTTCCACCGGAGGCACGCTGAACAAGGCTCCGGGCCGCGTTGGCGATTCGTCGCTGATCGGCTGCGGATGTTATGCCGATAATGCCAGTGCCGCCGTCTCGTTGACGGGATGGGGCGAGCCGATCATGAAGCTGGTGCTGGGCAAATGGGCGGTGGACCGCGTGCAGATGGGACACGCTCCGGAGCAGGTTGCGCCGGATGCGATTTCATATCTCCACAAGCGGCTCGGCGGCCACGGCGGTATTATTCTGCTGGCCCCCGATGGCCGTTTTGGTATTGCGCACAATACTCCGCGCATGGCCTGGGGACTCTGCGATACGCGCGGCCCGCGCACCGGTATCATGATCGAGTAACTGCCATAAATTTCATTATGCTCGTACTTGCTTCCGCATCGCCACGCCGTAAAGAACTGCTCACGCAGGCAGGATTCACCTTTCGTATTCATCCCTCTTCGGTTTCCGAAGACCTTCGAGCCGACGAAGATCCGATTGCTTTTGCCGTGAGGCTGGCGCGGGAAAAGGCGCAGGCCGTTTTCGATGAACTCACGACGCACGATTCGATGGACGACCCGCTGCTGGTGCTGGGCGCGGATACAGTCGTTGTGTCGCCGACGAAAGAAATTCTCGGCAAGCCGAAGGACGCCAACGATGCGGCGCGCATGCTGCGTCTGCTTGCCGGTGGAACGCATTCTGTGGTGACAGGAATTGCGGTCGTTTCGCGCTCCGGCGTCGAGCTTGCATCCGAGTTGACCTACGTGACCATGTCCACCATTTCAGAAGTGGAAATCGAAGCCTATATCCAAACCGGTGAACCCATGGACAAGGCCGGAGCGTACGCGATCCAGGGATATGCGGCCCTATGGATTCCGCGCATTCACGGCTGCTACTTCAATGTGGTGGGGTTGCCTCTGGCGCTGGTCGGCAACATGTTAGAGGGCGCGGAAAAGCGACTGCGGACAGAAGCAGCAGCGGCGGCGCATTAGAGCTTGCGCAGCGGGCCGATCTCCGTTTCTCCCGCTTCGGCGATTTCGGGCACAACCGGCTGCGGACTGCGCGGGGACGAAGCTACGAGCCCGAAGATGATGAGCAGCGATACAGCCAGCAATCCGAACTCGACGAACTTCAGCATTTGACCTCATTCTCCGGCGTCCGCCAGCATGGCCGCCAGCAATGCCGTACGCGGCGCCATGTGCTCAAGAAGCAGCGATTCGTGCGCAGCGTGCGCGCCTTCTCCAACTGCACCCATTCCGTCTAATGTGGGCACGCCTAATGCGGAAGTGAAATTGCCGTCCGATCCGCCTCCCGTCGCCGCCTCTTCCAGCACAAACCCAAGCGCGCGGGCATGTGCCGCGGCTCTTTTAAAGAGCGCCACGGTTCCGCGTGTGCGCTCCATCGGGGGACGATTCACTCCGCCTTCAACGTGCAGACTGCACTTACTATCAAAGACGCGAAGCGCGCGGAAATGTTTCTCGATGCGCACCGCATCTTTGGCTTTGGCGATGCGAACATCGACCTCGGCCTGAGCTTCAGCTGCTACTACGTTAGAGCGCGTTCCACCCTGAACGGTTCCAACATTTACCGTGATGCCTCGGTTCAAGTCGGTGAACTGTGCAATCCGCTCGACCTGCCGTGCAAGTTCGAGGATGGCGCTGTGTCCGCGCTCGAAGTCGATGCCGCTATGCGAGGCCACGCCCTGCACGCGAACCGAATAATTCCCGACTCCCTTGCGCGCCGTCTTGTATGCTCCGCCCAGCCCTTGAGCCGGTTCGAGCACGTAGACCGCTTCACACTGCCGTGCCAGCTTTTCAGTCACCGGACGCGAAACCGTGCTGCCCACTTCCTCATCGCTGACCAGCAGCAGCGTGACCGGTCGGGTCAGCCTCTTCTGCTCCTGCAAAATGGCAATGGCCGTCAGCGCCATCACCACGCCTGCCTTCATGTCGAGCACACCGGGCCCCGACACACGTCCAGAGGCAATGCGGAAGGGCATGCTCTTTAGTGTTCCCAGCTCCCAAACCGTATCAAGATGACCGAGCAAAAGAACCGGCTTGCGCTTGCTTTTTTGCGGACCGAAGCGGACTTCAAGAAGGTCGCCAAACGTTTTCTGCCGGTGCAGGCGAACTCGTCCCCCCAGCGCTGTGCAGCGGTCGGCGACAAAATGGACACAGCGGTCAACGGCGGCCTTATCGTCGCTGGGCGACTCGATTTCGACCAGCGCTCGAAGGAAATCGAGCATGGCGCGAGTTTGCCGCTCCGCTGCTTCTCCTAGTTGACGGATCATGTAAGTGCCTTTTTGATCAATTATTTACTGTCTAGATACGTCTTCCGACTGCGATGCTGTTCTGCCACTACAGTGTGGCAAAGATGCCACATTGAAACTTAATTCCCTGCCAGTAGTCTATGACGTTGACGCCCAATTGGGCCAGGAAAGAAATTTGTTTTGTTAGATTCTTCGTATCTGGAACAGACAGTCGCTTCGGTCATCGGCTTCTCAGGAGTAGGCCTGCACAGCGGTGCCTCGGTGCAGATGCGCCTTCTCCCGGCTCCTGCCGGATCAGGCATCGTCTTCCGCCGTACCGACCTCGACAACTTTGAAATTCCCGCCACCGGCCGCAACGTCGCCAAAGTGAGCTACGCCACCAGTCTGATGCGTCAGAGTGTGCTCATCTCGACAACAGAGCACTTGCTTTCGGCACTCATCGGCATGGGTGTCGACAATGTCATCGTCGAGCTGGACAACCTGGAGCTGCCCATTCTGGACGGCAGTGCGCTGCCCTATGTCGAGGCATTCCGGCAGGTAGGACTCAAGCCGCAGCGCCGCCGACGCGAGTACCTGCGCATCCTGAAAACGGTCGAGGTGCGTGAAGGCGACAAATTCATCGGCGTCTACCCCGGCGAAGGCTACAGCGTCTCCTACCAGATCGACTTTCCCGCGCCCATCGGAAAACAGGGCTTCACCGTCGATCTGGCTACCCGCAATTACGGTCTGCAAATCGCTCCGGCACGGACTTTTGGCTTCAAGGAAGACGAGCAGATGCTGCGCAATATGGGGCTGATCCGCGGCGTCTCCGAATCGAGCGCGATCATTCTCACCCGGGATGGCGTCATGAATGGGCCGCTGCGCTTCGACGATGAATTTGTGCGCCACAAGGTGCTGGACCTGATTGGCGATCTTGCGCTGGCCGGGCATCAGATCCTGGGCCGCGTTGTGGCCGAACGCGCTGGACACGCGATGCACACCGCGCTGGTAGCCAAATTGTTGAAAGACCGCTCCGCGTGGCGGCTTGTGACCCTTGCTCCGGAAAAGGCAAAAACCAAGACGATGACCGCGCCCGCGGCTTCACTCGTGCCTGTCAGCTAGTACCGACATATAAGCGCAAGTGAAAGTATTGAATCCCACAAAGAATTGTCATCCTGAGCCGTGGCGAAGGATCTGTTTTTCTTTCCGCCAGCAAAAAGATGCG
>JAATFH010000205.1 GCA_015655315.1 Terriglobales bacterium | reverse complement strand
CGCAGCTTCGAGTTCAACTAGAAAGGAACCCCAAAAACGTAATGGCAAAGTACCACATTGTCTTTGCGGAGGGCCGTGGCGTCTCGTGGCCTAGGAACGCCACATACAACCGAGAGGGTCGTATCCCCGTCACCGGGCTTCGCCAATGGCTGACAGTGCAGCGCGATGTATTGCAGAGATCATAAGCCGTTAGAGTCTAAAAGCCGTCTAAATGTGGGGTCGATATCCTGCCCGCGTGAAGCACTGCACGGCAAGGCAAACTTCCAGTATGAACTCCCTGACGGGCTGGGTGAGGATGCTTGCCTCTCTGATTTCTGGGCCCGAACATTTAGGAGACATCCTCAGGAAACAAATATCTCCCCTTTTTCTGCAACCAAACCTATTAGTTGGTAGTCTTAATTGGTGTATGCAGAAATAGAGATCCGAAGAGCAGGGATTCATTATGGTGTGGCGGGGTTACTCCCCATCCTCTGCGATTTCACTGACGACGTTAGACACCGAAAAAGACAAACGTCCTTGAAAACCAGTCCTTGAATATGTCGATAGTGCTGGAGCGCTATCTACCTACTAGAAGGAAGATAATGTGCCAATGGAGGATAGCAATAAATTGGAGAACCCAACGATGATCGGGAAAGATAATCAGAGCCTGGCGGTTTCGGATCTAAACGCCCGACTCGCCAATTTGCGGGTTAATGGAACGTGCGAGCTCGGCGCCGAAATCGATGGCGGGGTGCTTAATATACCTGCTACCGCCCGGACACTAGGCTTATCCGCTCCGAGCGACATGGACGATCTTCTGCAAAATCGACGCGCCGCAGAAGTGCGCGCAGTATTGGACACTGTCTCAAATAATCGTTCATCTGCGGTTATCATTCCGGAACTCGAGGTAGACTTCGCGCCTCTGGTGACTCGACCTGAAAAAATCATCTGTGTCGGTTTTAACTACAGGGAGCACGCACGAGAGACTGGAACGCCTGTGCCGGAAGCGCCGCCGCTTTTCGCGAAATTTCATAATGCATTAAACCACCATAGGGGAATGGTCCATCTCCCGACGCACGTCGCCCGCCAGTTCGACTATGAGACCGAATTAGTAATTATCTTCGGACAAGAATGCTGTGACGTTCCTGAAGCTCGGGCGTTGGAGACCGTCGCCGGTTATGCGACCGGCAATGATATCAGCGCACGGGAGTTGCAAACCCAGACCTCGCAGTTTCTCGCTGGAAAGGTATCGGACGGGTTTGCGCCGATCGGTCCGTGGCTTGTGACCGCGGATCGCGTCCCTGATCCTAATGCACTCGGGTTGAAGACCACGGTGAATGGAGGCGTGCGCCAGGATTGGACGACCCGTGACATGATCTTCGATTGCCGCAAGCTGATTAGCTTCGTCACAGGAATTATGACAATTAAACCAGGCGATATTCTGTTTACCGGAACACCGCAGGGTGTCATCCTCGGCTACAAGGAGCCCATAGAGGAACGTCCATGGTTGAAGGCTGGCGATGAAGTGGTGTCCGAAGTAGAGGGCCTAGGTGCTCTTCAAGTCCGGCTGGTATAAGGAGGAAGTATCGACATGGACGCTAAAGCAACCATCGAGAAAATTTACATACTGGACGGCGGCTTCGCCCGCGTGGAAGACGGCTCGATCTACTCTCCCGGCAAAAACGTCGGCGTTCCCATGACCCTGAGCTGTAACGCTTATCTTATCCGCCATTTGGGGAAGTGGCTCATATGGGACACTGGCACGCCCGATCATATCTATGCTGAGCCGGTCGGCAAAATCATGGCCCATGGTATTCGTGGAATCGTCGTCAGGACAATTGCCTCTCAATTGAAAGAGATTGGCGTTTCACCGGAAGATGTCGACCTCATCATGTTCTCTCATGCGCATTACGATCATGTTGGGAACTGCCAGCTGTTCAAAAATGCGAAGTGGATCGTGCAACGAGCGGAACAAGAGGCGATGTTCGGGTCTGCCCCGGAGAAGTATGGCTATTTGGCCGAACTCTATACGACGATGAGAAACCATGAAATCAAGATAGTGGAAGGCGATCATGATCTATTCGGCGATGGAGCCGTGCGCCTGATCTACACGCCAGGGCATACTCCGGGACACAATTCCCTTCTGGTGCGCTTGCCTGAGACAGGTCCTGTTCTTCTCAGTGGAGATGTGGCGCACAACCGCTGCAATCTGAAACATCATCGCGTACCTTCCATCAATGACGATCAAGATGCGTCACTGGCGTCGATGAAGAGGGTCGAGGAAATTCTTCAGTCCGAAGGAGCCATCATCTGGATCAACCACGACCCAGTTCAGAGCGGGACATTGCCGCATGCCCCGGCTGCGATCGTCTAGACCTCAGTTTCGACGCTAAGCATGGCGAGTAATGTACGAAAGATGAATTAGTGAATATGTAGCCGCTGAGCAGATACAGGTGTTCGTCGTTACGTCTAAATCCGAGGAGCAGAAGCTCATCCACGATTAAGCTGAGATGCGTCTTAAACGGTCCCGGGCCAGGTTCGGATAAGCCCCATCTCTCCCAACGCGTATTTGAAACTAGGTCTGGGACACATAGGACTAAAGCGGCTGCGTTCGCACTGGCATTTTCAAATAGCCACCTTTTACGAGACGTCGTTCTCTCTTCAAGAGTATTGTTGCCACGCAGATGATCATTATGGCCAACCCGGCGCCGAACTCCGTAGTGATGTATTTCGCCAAGACCACTGGAGCCGTCAACGCATCGAAGACCCCCTGAACGAAAGTATTGTGCGTTGCATGAAGAAGTACGCAAGGCCAGATACTCTTCGAGCGGACTCTCAGAAAGCCCATGATGTAGGCCAACGCAACGACCATTACCGTGAAGCATAGGATCGCAAACCCAGAGTTTGTACCCGCGTTGTAGTCGGCCCAGAGCAGACCTGGATAATGCCACACCGCCCAAATTCCACCTGAGAGAAGGCAGGCTCCGTGAAAGCCGAATTGATTTTTTAGATGGAGGAAGAGGAAGCCGCGCCAACCGAGCTCTTCACCGATTGTCCAGATTCATCGTGCCGATCACGGTGATGGTGAATAATAGCGGCAACGCAACCCCGAATGTTCCTAGGGCAGGCCAGTGGTCTAGCCCGTAAGGTACGACCATCACAGACTCAAAGCTTTTCAGTGCAAACGCACCCGGAACCATGAGCCAGGTCAGCAGATACACGGGCGCAGCGTAGACTAGAGGTAAGAAGTAGGCGAGACGAAGAAAACGGCGTGCAGGCCACTGCCAGCCTAACGTACACACAGGTACCCGAAGCATCCAGCAAGCGCAAAGTGCGGCAAAGCCGGGACACCACATGAGGAAGCGACTGAGTGCTGCCGTCTCATGGTGACTATGGATTACGAGGGCATATGCTGCCGCGCTGGAGGCGTGCAGAAAAAACAGAAACAGCCAAACGGATTTGTTCAATACATGCACGCTTTCCTGCCCCTTCTGAAGGCTCTATGAAGATACCAGCGGTGATTAGATACCGTCTGCGGAGGGGCCGTACATGCCGGGCAAAGGCAGGCCAAGGGCCCGGATATAGGTGCCGAGCTGGGCACGGTGGTGAACGATCTGATTGATCCCTTGATTGCGGAAATACGTAAAGCGCTCGCCGGAAAACAGTGTGTTTGGACCGCGTTTAATCACCCAAGGCTGATGGAAGGCCTGATCAGAGATCTGCTTCATTGCGGCGAGGGCGCCCGCGGCGTTCTCCTCGAAACGCGCAAACAGTTCAACCTTGCTTCTCATGGTGTATGGTTGCCAAGCGATGGCCATGTCTAGCTCTGAGCTCGTAAGCGTGAGTGTAATCAGAAGAAAGATATCGGTGGTGTGGCCAGCAAGACGGCCGAGGGTCATTGATTTCTCATAGGGTCTGAAATCTCCCTGGTTCTCGGGTAGCGCCTCGAAGAGGCGATGTGTCTTTCCGATTTCAACTTCGAACTCGGGAAAAAGCAGGTCGCGAATGAAGTACGTTTCTGGCACTGTCCGTCCTGTAGAGGGTTTTATAAGTTAGATTCGCGCGAAACAAAAACGTCTCGATTTTCGAAGAGCGACAAATTGCCGCGGCCTTGAGAACGATCTTCTTCTCGATCCGGGTGGAATCCATGAGCAACTTCCTAGTTGCTCGTAGATTAGCGCGCTGTCATTCGAGACGTAACCGATTTATTGCACCTGATCTGCTATCTACGGGAGCACGTTTCCGAGGACCTATGAAATGAATATCAAAAGCTCTGCTGTGTTGAAGCAGGCTGAGGTTGGGGTACCGATTGCGGAGCTGATCCGGAAGGCCGGGATACGGAGCAGACATACTACTGGTGGAAGGCGAAGTATGCGAGTCTGGAGGTGGATCAGGTACGTCAGATCAAGCAGCTTCGAGATGAGAACACGCGGTTGAAGCAGTTGGTCGCGGAACTGACTTTTGATAAGACGATGCCGCAGGATGTTCTAAGAAAGAAGTTGTAAAGACTTCGCGGCGGCGTCCTCTGGTGAAGTATCTGGAACAGAGGTATCGGGTGAGCCAGGGGCATGCCTGCTGCGTTCTGGAGGTTGCCGCGCGACGCATCGCTACGAGGGTCATGCCGAACAGTGGATCGAGTTGCGCATGCGCATCCGGGAGATGGCTCAGACTCGAGTGCACTATGGCTATCGCATGATCTGCGTGCTGTTGAACCGCGAGGGCTGGAAGGTGGGCGAGGATCTTGTGTACCGGCTGTACAGGGAAGAAGGGCTGAGGCTGCGCAGACGGCCTGCGTTACGGCGTGCTGTTGTCCACCGACGAGGGCGGTTCAAGCCAACTGGACCGAACCAGGTATGGGCCATGGACTTCGTCTTCGATCAAACTCTGTGATGGCAGGCGCTTCCGGGCTCTGACGGCCGTTGATATCTACACACGGGAGAGCGTGGCCATCGAAGCAGGTCAGAGCCTGAAAGGAGAAGACGTGGTGCGAGTCCTAAACCGCTTGAAGCTGGAATGTGGAGTTCCGAAGGTCTTGTTCTGTGACAACGGAAGCGAGTTCACCGGTCAGACGATAGATCTGTGGACCTATCGCCATGGGGTAAAGATCGACTTCTCCCGCCCGGGGAAGCCGACCGACAACGCCTTCTGCGAGTCGTTCAATGGAACCTTCCGAGCCGCCTGGATACCAACTGGTTCCAAACTCTATCCGAAGCAAAGCATCTTATCCAGCAGTGGAGGCATGAATATAATGTGAGTCGTCCTCACAGGGCCCTGGCCGACAGGACACCTGCAGAGTTCGTCAGTCAGATCGCGCTTAAGCGCGATCTGACTGAAACTAAAACAGGCCGAGAACTAACCCTCTAACTGGTACTGTTTTTCCAGACCCTTCACCAGACTTTTCTCTCTCTTCGCACTTGGTCCAAATCTAGGCGGGCACTCCAATGCGGCGGGCACGATCTCTATTCAAGGAAGATGGAATATCATTCCGGAACTCAAGCGTA
This sequence comes from Terriglobales bacterium, assembly GCA_015655315.1. Lineage (GTDB taxonomy): Bacteria > Acidobacteriota > Terriglobia > Terriglobales > Acidobacteriaceae > Alloacidobacterium. The sequence continues at coordinate 8,108 of JAATFH010000205.1, read as the reverse complement.
TCTAATTGTCTTAAGGCTGAAAGGGTCTGGCTCACTTGCAATAACACATGATCTGTGGCGTTCACATTAAGAGTACAGAGTTGGAGAGCATGTTCGGCAATGTTCGTAAAGAGTAGTCGCTCGGGCCACCTCAACACTAACGGCCACCTTCGCTCTCGGACAACTCCATGGTTCGCTCACCGTCCTGAAGAGACATCCGGCCTGCACCCGAAGAACTGGAGAACGCTCAGGTTTTGGTGAAGTTGGTGGCATGTGCGGACGACAACAGACCACGATCCGTAGGCACGACCATCTTTAGACTCGCTCGCTTGTTGAGTCGAAATGAACAACGGATAAGGAGAACGAAGCAATGACGCATGAACAGAATTCAAGTACCGGTAGGAAGCCTAACCGTCGTGACGTGATCCGAGGCACGAGCGCAATGACCCTCGCTGGCTTGATGGTAGCGACGGGAGCCTCAAGTGAAGATATTTCGGCGGCAACAGGCGGTACTGAGGAAGGACGGCGTGACGATACGCCCCTCGGCCAGAGAATTCGAGGTTTCCAACACTTTGGAATGACCGTACAGAACATGAATCGAGCATATGAGTTCTATACGGAGGTATTGGGTGGAACGGAGATTATGCGCGATGGCGATTTCCATGGTGAGAAGATCCACAATACGCTGATGCTGAACGACGAAATTGAGGCCATCGAGAAGAAGATCAACCCGACGACGATAGGTGTGCCTGATCTGCGTGGCGGAGTACAGCGTTTGGACGTGCGGTTTATCCAGTTCGACAACATGGTCCTCGAATTGTTGCACTACCGTGAGAGCAAGGAACCAGAAGGAAACGGTTCTGCGTGGGCACCAGCACATGAGCTCAGAAGTCCTGCTTACCCACGCTCCTTACACTTGTGTTTCCATCTTCGTGACGATATCGACTTCAATAAGTTTATTCACGATCTCGAAGCCGAGTCGGCGCGGCGAGGCATGCCCAATGTCAGAGCAAATCGAATTATATCGGTAGCAACGGAGGAAGGCCGCAAGAACGCTCCTCTCGACACGCTGTCGAACAAGATCACGGAGGGCAAATCGAATGGCTGGGCGTTGATTTATGCGCGTGGTCCCGAGGGTGAGGCTTTGGAATTTGTTCAAGCTCTTGGACCGGTGAAGCAAGTCTTCGACAATTCCAGGGACAGACGGCAGAAAATGCAGAGATCCTAGCGCAAGCTTGATAGAACCGCGAACGCTGAATTCAGGAGGTGATAGAGATGAATCGCAAAACAGGACTAGACATTAGAACGCTCTTGGCAATGGCACTTCTCTTTGCCGCCACACTAGGCGCGCAAGCTCAATCAGGTCCGGGAAAGGGATATGTCAATATCCCCAAGGGAGCGTATTCGGTCGTTGCTGAGGTGTATTCCAAGCCCGGCAAAGCCGAGGAGTTGCGCGCGGCTACCTTACCCCTCATAGCACTCGTGCGTAGTGATCCAAAGAACCTCGTCTATTTCTTTCAAGAGGATCGAGACATTCCCGGCCATCTCATCTTCTACGAGATCTATGCCACTCAGTCCGACTTCGAGGCACACAATAACATGCCGTATGTGAAAGCGTGGTTTGCGAAACTGCCGACGCTTGCTGACGGAGGCGTTAAAACGATGAAGATGGAAATTCTAAAGGCGGAAGGAAACTAGAGTGGCATCGAGCGGTCTTACTGGATCACCGTTTCGATTCCTGTCCGTTCGTGTAAGGAAGCCAGGTGTGGGTCATGTTGAATCATGTGACAGCTGTGAGGTGGATTCTATCGAAAAGGAACTGAACTTCAACTCAACCTGATTGAAAACGATATCCCGCAAAAATTCTACGAACGACATGGGACCCGCGTCTTTCAGTTGATGCTTAGCCCCAAACTGCAACCCGGCGAATGACTTCGCCACGATAAGGAGTCTCCGATGAAAGCTGTTGTATTCCACGGCGTAGGCGATGTCCGCCTCGATAATGTCCCCTCACCCAAGATTAAGGACCCGACCGACGCAATAGTTCGTATCACGACGGCTGCGATTTGCGGCACTGACCTGCACTTTATACGAGGCACGGTGCCAGGGATGACGCCTGGCACGATTCTCGGCCACGAAGGCGTGGGCATAGTGGAAGAAGTCGGAAAGGGCGTGACGAACTACAAGCGTGGTGACCGGGTGCTCGTATCGTCGGTGATTGGCTGTGGTAGCTGCGCCTTCTGCCAGAGAGGTTATTTCGCGCAGTGCGACGACGCCAATGCCAAGGGCCCGCTAGCTGGGACCAGTTTTTTTGGTGGACCAGCCGCAACCGGACCAGTTGACGGCCTGCAGGCGGAGTATGCGCGCGTCCCGTTCGCACATACTACACTGATCCGACTGCCCGACTCGGTCAACGACGCGCAGGCCATACCTGTTTCCGATATCTACCCGACCGCTTACTTTGGGGCTGTCATCGCCGATGTATCGGAAGGTGACACTGTCGCCGTGTGGGGGTGCGGACCAGTGGGGCAGTTCGCCATCGTCTCGGCGTTTCAGCGTGGCGCGACGCGAGTGATCGCAATCGACCATCATACGGACCGACTGGAACGCGGGCGACTGCTTGGTGCAGAGGTTGTGAACTTTGACGAGGTTGATCCTGTTGCGGCGCTGGGCGAACTAACACGCGGGCGGGGTCCACATCGCGCCATCGATGCCGTAGGTGTGGATTCCGAGAGTCCGAGCGCCGGCCCTGCGATTCCCACGAGCGAAGAAAGCGCCATCAATCGTCAGCAAGTAGAGGCCATCGCTTCCAAGACCAATGAACAGGACGGCAATTGGCGGCCTGGCAACGCTCCGAGCCAAGCGCAACGATGGGCCGTGGAGACCCTAGCGAAGGCTGGCACACTGGGCATCATAGGCGTGTACCCGCCGGAGGACGGGTTCTTTCCCATCGGGGTCGCAATGAACAAGAATCTGACCATCAAAATGGGCAATTGCAATCACCCACGCTACATACGGAAACTGATCTCTATGGTCGAGAGCGGAGTCGTAGATCCTTCGCGCGTGCTTACAGAACACGAGCCGCTCACCGACGCGATAGCCGCGTATCGGGAGTTCGATAAGAGAAAGCCGGGCTGGATCAAGGTTGCGCTGAATGCCGGCAAGTAGAAACCAGGCGCTTGTCCTTTTCATTCCCAGGGAGGAGAGCCTGAACTTTTCCAATATCGCCGGACTCTGTACAGATACTTCCCTATGTTCGACCAACTCCGACCGACGCGGCGGATAGCTGAGAATGCAGCCGGCTCTGCAACCTTAACGCAAGCCGTAGGTTGAACTGATCGCACTCCCTTTGCAAACGGGCCGATGGCTTTTGTAAGAACTTCTGGAGCGAGTCAACGATGCGACTCAATAATCTTTCACCGAGCACACTGGGCCAGCAGCAAATCAAGCTGTATGGCATGATGCAGGCTAGCATTAAGAAACACCTGCAAGGTTTCGTAACGTCGCGCGAAGACGGCGCGTTGATCGGCCCTTTCAACATCCTTCTGAATTTCCCCCAGCTTGGAGCATCGGTTTGGGGACTTTTCGATATTCTTGCCAATCACTCAAAGCTCACGCCAACAGTGCGGGAGATCGCGATTCTGTTAACAGGTGCACGCTTTTCTGCGTTGTATGAGCTCTATTCGCATGAGAGCGTCGCGTTGCGTATGGGCATGGCGCCGGAACTGATCGCATCCCTCGCAGTAGGCCAACGGCCTGCGAATCTGAGCCGCGAAGAGAATGTCGCGTTCGATGTGATCTCGGCCTTGCTGGATGGAGCGCAACTTCCCAACAGCACCTTCCGGCTCGCGGAGGAGTGCTTCGGCGCCGACGGCTTGGCGGAAATCGGATGCTGCATCGGGTGTTACACCACTATCTCTGTCCTGCTGAACACTTTTGACATCAACGTCCCCGAAACAGAGTTGGGAACGCAAGCCCTTGCTTAGTTCTCTTATTGAAGTTCATGGAGTTTGAACCAAGTAAAGAGCACTACGCAGTACTGTAAAGGTTAGGCTGCTGGAATCATCTGCTGAACAGGCGCCAGCCGGCTGCAACTGACCCGGATGGTCTTCGTGAAAGGTATTGAAGACGACACAGACTCGTGTTTGTCCTCCATTGCTTCACTCATACTCACAGTTGGAGGCTGTAACATGAACCGCCTAAAATCTCGGTCAACCCTGCCGAATCAGCTGATGCTTGCGCAAGGGCGTCAAATCGGCCAAATCGAGCCAATCTTTGAGTTTCATGGGCCCATGCCGACCGGGATCACAGTGTGGATGATGAAACGAGTCTTTGTGAATTCCCTCGTTGGGCTGACGACGTGCCGTTTACCATTGGGGAACTTCACGCTGGCAAGGTAGTCTCCTATCCCAATGACGCGATCAACCACTTTGACCCGCCTCGTCCGGGCGAAACACTGGCGAGCGTTCAGAGCGTCGTGGTCGATCCCGCCGACCGGCTCTGGATATTGGATACAGCTGCACCTAATTTCTCGAAACCCATACCAGGTGCGGCTAAGCTCATTGCCGTTTACTTAACAACCGATCAGGTTGCACAGACGATCATATTTTCGCCGGAAACTGCTCTTGAAACCGCCTACATCAACGATGTTCGATTTGATTTGCACCAAGGCACGGCCGTTGTCGCATATTTGACGGACTCGTCATCCAACGGCCTGGCTGCATCATCGTTGTCGACATTGCGACCGGAGCGATTTGGCGAAAGCTCTCTGGACATAAGACCACCGCAGCACCACCGCTTTCATACCATTGGTCGCGGGAGAACGATGGGCTGTCCGCGAAAAGGATGAGCGCCCGGCGTTCTTCTCCGCTTCATTCGCCGGAATTGCGATCTCCGCGGCGATGGCAATCTGCTCTACTTCTGTCCGCTCGCAAGCCAACATCTGTTCTCGGTGCCGACTACACTGCTTCGCGATCGAACTCTCTCTCTCCGAAGATGTGATAGGTCAAGCGGTAGCCGATTTGGGAGAGCAAAGGCGCTTCTGATGGTTTGGATCCTATGACAAAGGGCGAGTTTACGCCGGAGACTACGAGCACAATAGCATCCGCCAGCGACAGACAGATGGTGAGTGGCTTACCATTGCTCACGACCCGCGCATTGCTTCAACGCAGGCATGAAGAAGCGGCTCAGTCAGTCCTCCAGGTTTGCAACCAACAGCTCCTCGAGGCGGATGGGAAGTTTGCGAATGCGAACTCCAGTTGCGTGATAGACGGCCGCTGTCACCGCAGCAGCTGAGCCGACTGCTCCGATCTCACCAAGGCCCCGAGCTCCAAGTTCATTCAGAGCGGTGTCAGGATAATCGAGAAAAGTCACCTCAATTTGAGGAGCGTCCGCGTTGGTGGTCAACATGTAGTCGGCGAGATTGCTATTGAGCGGCGCGCCGTATTTGCTGTCGTACATGGTTTCTTCGAAAAGGGCCATTCCGACCCCCATGACAACAGCGCCTTCGATTTGATTCCGCGCTGGAGTCGGGTTGATCACACGGCCGGCATCGATCACGGAGAGGAATCGACTGACGCGGAGACGGGCTGTGTTCGGTTGCCATGTCACCTCACAAAAATGTGCTCCGTAGGAATGAATGGAGTACTTTTCGCGCTCGCCGCTTCCCTGGATACCGTCTGACCTGCCGTGACCCGAAGCGGTGAATAATCGGGCTTGCTTTAGGATTTCTGTATAAGGAATAACGATGGGAGACGTGTGTTTTTTGAGAAGGACGTTTCCTCCATTGAATGCGAGATCGGCTGCAGTCGAACCGGGGAAGAAGGGGCTAGCTCCCGAGACGGCAGCCTCGGTGACGACTTTTATCGCGTTCCGTGTTGCTTCACAAACTGCGGGAATCAACGATGCAGTTCCACGCGATCCTCCGGATGTAGGCCCCGGGGGAAGGATAGTATCTCCCAGGGAAACAGCGATGCGATCCCGTGATAAGCCTGTCATCTCAGTAACGATCTGCGCAAGTATGGTATAGGTGCCGGTTCCGATGTCCTGTGTAGCCGTGGATACCCGGGCAGTTCCGTCGGCCAACAACTCGACCGTAGCTTCAGCGTCGAAGCGCAAGGCATCCCACGCGCAGGCCGCCATACCCCAACCAATGATGAGCCCGTCGCGTTGCATTGAGCCTACCTGAGAATTCCTTCCCTCCCAACCAAACTGCTTCGCGCCGATCTGGAGGCATTCCCGCATATGGCGCGAAGAAAATGGAACATTTCGACTCTGATCGATGCCAGGCTCGTTGAGCAAGCGAAGCTGCACCGGATCCATGTTCAGCCGAACCGCCATCTCGTCCATTGCCGATTCAATCGCGAAGACCCCAGGTACCGCCCCAGGTCCACGCATCGTGGTGGGTGTTCCAACGTTTCTGCGGGCGAGGTCCGAGCGAACCATCAGGTTGGCTACATCATAGAGAAAAGGTGTCGCTCGTCCGCAGTCCTCGAGATAGTCATCCAACATCGAGCCGTGGCTGACGAAATCATGTTGTAAGGAGAGAAGCTTTCCTTCGCGGTCAGCTCCAATACGCAGACGCTGCTTTGTCTGTGACCGATGTCCCACGCAGTGAAACATCGTCTGGCGATCGAGGACCAGCTTGACAGGAGTTCCTAGGCGTCTCGCAGCGTCTGCTGCCAGAGCGGAGTGTGACCACGGGAAAAGCTTGCTACCAAAACCGGAACCAAGAAAATGTGAAATGACCCGCACCCTCTCGAGAGAGACACCAAGCGTTTGGGCAAGAATAAGGCGATGATTCACAATTCCCTGCGATGTCTCATACAGAGTGACTGCGTCCCCTTCCCAGACAGCAACCGTCGCGTGCAATTCGATCGGATTGTGTGTCTGCGCAGGCGTTCCATAGACTTGGTCGAGTTGGACGGGAGCAGAGGCAAAGCTACTTTCGGGATCACCACGAAGGCTGCGAATCTTCGCAACCGATGAAAACTCAAGTTCAGGGCTGACGTTGAATGTGTCTATTTCATAAGTTACGTGTACGACGTCAGCTGCCGCGGTCGCCTGTTCAATTGTCGAGGCAACCACGAGCGCCACATACTGACCGTAGTAATGGATTGTGTCATCCTCAAGGGCTGGGCGTACCTCTTCGATATGGCCCATAACGCCTTTCGCCGATGGCACCCTATACAGTGGGCCCATAGTATCGCGCGTGTAGACGGCTTTGACTCCAGCCATTGCAGCTGACCTGCTGACATCAATCGACGCGATTCTGCCTGCGGCAACCGTGCTACCGACCGGTACCGCGTAAAGCATTCCGGGCAGGACGATGTCCGACGTGTACTTTGCTTGACCGGTGACCTTTAGGTGACCCTCTACGCGGGGTATGTCTTCTCGTGATGAATTCGGCTCTATCGTTTGTCGAACCTCAAGAATTGATATCATCAGCCCACCTGCTCCATCACCATGTGGATCGCCTCTGCGATGCATCGTCTAGCAAGTTTTAGCTTGAACCCATTGTGGCTTAGTGGCCGCGCGTCCGCCATCGTTGCGTCTGTGGCGCTACGAATGATCGCCTCATTCAAACGCTTACCGACGAGAGTGGCTTCCGCCTCGTGCGCTCGCCATGGCTTCGTTGCTAACCCACCCAAAGCAATACGAATATGCCGAATCTGCTCATTTTCGACAACTGCAACGACAGCGGCAGAAGCCAACGCGAATTCGTACGATGCGCGGTCACGCAGTTTCAGATAGGCGGACAACGACTTCACCGGCAAAGAAGGGATCGTTACATATGTGATTACGTCGCCGGGCTGCATTATGTTTTCGATGTGGGGGGTCGTGCCGGGAACCAGATAGAATTCCTGTATTGGGATGGTGCGCCCGCCGCGAATTCCTTGAATATGAATGCTAGCCTCCAAGGCCACTAACGCAACGGCCATGTCAGACGGATGGGTTGCGACGCAATGCAAACTACCGCCTAGAACAGCCATCGTGCGGTTTTCACCGTCGATGGCAGAGCAGCCTGATCCCGGCTCCCGCTTATTGCAGGCCATCGCATGGGTCCGGAAATAGACGCACCGCGTTCTTTGTAAGAGATTTCCTCCGGTTGTCGCCATGTTGCGGAGCTG
>JAATFH010000267.1 GCA_015655315.1 Terriglobales bacterium | reverse complement strand
TTCCAGCGGCGAGAAACACTCGTCACAAATCGAGAGCGGCTGATTCTCATACCGCTTCCCACATTCCCGACAACACAACTCGTAAGATAAAGCCATTCTGCCCTCGCATCCGAGAGCGGCTTCATGAACCCGTCGACAAAAACGGGTGCAAAAATGCACGGGCACTGCGTGACGACAACTCTATTGGTACAGCCTTACAACTAACACCTGGGATTTAGCGAGATGCGATACAGCCTGCACCCCGAATCTCATGTTCCCCACCACTTAAGGTGAGCGAGAGTTGACACCGATGTCTCAAATTGCTTGAGCCGGTTGTCGTGGCGTCACAGGGCCCGTCCCTCAGCCACTCTTCATGAAATTCAGGCTCGCTCACAAGGAGCAAACTTGAATAATTAGTTTGTATCACAGGGCCGGAGGCAGTGCAAGCGGCCATCATTGAAAAAATGTAAATACCTCTGGCGCTATGGTGTAAGTTAATGTATTTGCTGGAAGAGGGCAATCTTCAAGCTTCTTTGCGGAGTCGCTGATACAAAATGGCATCGATATCTTATCCAACAAGTTTAAAAATTTCTGGTCCTTGGCTCATAGACGAAGAGAAACTAAAGCAACTCGACAATCTGATAGACGTATGTTTCCGCAAAATGCAAGAGGAAACAGACCGGAGCATCAATACGTTAATCGACAGAGAGATCGATCAGCGGGTTAACGAAGGAAGCTCACAACAAGCTGCGACAGAGACTGTCAATTCACTTCGTTCTATATTAAAGAGCCGAATTCGCAGTAGACCCGACAAAAAAAATACTACAGTTTATTTAACGGGAGGTCGTACCGCGAAAGGCCAGAATTTTGCAGAATTGATGGTTCTACCTCATGCTCAAAACGAAATACCCCGGGGATTTCGAATTGATGTCAGCGCCGGAGAAATGAGCGCAACAGTTTCACTAAACTCTACATATTCAGAAGATTTCGAAATCGAGGTATCACCAACAAACAATCCACTGTCTGAAGAAATCTTTGGAATGTTACACAATTGGGTCGCTGACATTGCACCGCCAAAATGGCAACAGAAGTGGCTAAGCTGGGGTGAATTTTTACCTTTTGGTTTATGGCCGGTGGTGATCTTGTTTTTCTTATTTATTTGGGCAGAAAATGTAAGCGACGGTCCGAAGAGTAATCTTAAACAAGAGGCGAGAGTTCTCCTAAACCAAGGCATCAATCCCTCTAATGAGGTTCGGGCAATGGAATTACTACTGTCAATCGAATCCGACTACACCCCTGAACGAGTAGCAGTTAAATGGATTCCGGGAATGCACTTTTGGATTTATCTAAGCCTTGCCGTCTATATCTCAATCGCGTTGTCGACCTGTCCCAAAAGAGCAATCGGTGTTTGGGGAGGACGAGAGTTGGTTAAGCGAAAACGACAGTGGATAAAATTTGTCTCGGTTTCAGTACCACTTTATTTTGCTACCAGCATATGCCTCCCATGGTTTCTTCACCGTATAGGGATAATTCCATAGAAGCTCGTCTATATCTCTTCAATTCAATCCACATCTCTTTGAGATGTGGATTGTCAGTTCTTAGAACAACCTTCTGAAAAATCACTTCTTGTCCATCCAGACATCCCATGTGACCGGTCCTATTTTTTCATCCTCTATCGGTCGCCCCACTGCCTTGAGAGCCAGTTTGATCTGACCATGGTGGTAGCCCTCGTGCCAGATCATATGCTGCAGAAAAAGGATCGGGTGGTCGTAGTGGAGGTCCATATCGCGGCCTGCCTCCAATCGGCCCTTCACCGCATCGCGCACCACTCTGGCACTTTCGTTCAGCATATCCGCGATGCGCCCGGTGTTCCGCTCGTTCCTCCACTCACCCTCGGGCAACGCTCCCGCAAATTCAGGTGCATCCTCGGAGACAAACACCAGCCGTACATAGTGCATGTGCATGAACATCTTCGCCACCGACGGGCCGTCGGCCAGCGCCCTGGCCTCCAGACCGCCTTCCGGCAAGGCATGGAGCAGGTTGATCAGGATGGTGTTGTTCCGGTCCCAGGAATCCAGCAGGGCCTCAAGCAGACTCTGGTCGTGTGTTCTCGACATGACAACCTCCGTTCGCGGCCATAGTAAATGTCCGGGGCCTATTTATTTTCTCAATGCTGTCTGGCGGGTGGCGCAGGCTTCAAACGGTGGAGGCGTCTCGGTAAGCCGGTAAGGTATACCATGCGAATGGACTGAACCCGGCGCGTCGGGCTTCATCCAGTCCTTATCATCACCGAGGGAGAAGACATGGCAGACGACGAAATCCTGAGCAATCAGAAGACGATTCTTCAGAATCAGACAACCATTCTTGAGAATCAGGCTACGATCCAGAAGAATCAGAAGAGCCTGGACGAGATCATCGCAAATCAGAAAGAAATCCTGGGCAATCAGCAGGAGATCCTGGCAAATCAGAAAGAGATTCTGGCCGCAGTAAAGCGCTGAAATGTTGACGGATGATCCTGCGTCTCGCAAAGAGGCGGGATCCTCCGTCAGACACGACTCCGTTTCTCTCCTCATTCACGATCGAATCATCCAGACACATTGGCGCTCGGTTGAACCGGCGTTGCATGATGGAAACACGCTATGAAAAACGAGCCCAAGCACTTAGAACCGCGCTGGCCGGCAATGCTCGCCCTGCTTGCAGTCGGCGGATTGCGCCTTGCTCTGCCCGAATCATTGTCGGTCGGCCCTGCGTGGATGCTCATCACCGTTGTCGCGGTGCTGATGATTCCCACGGTATGGGCGCGCTATCGCGGCATGGACCTACTGAACAAGATGCTGGGATACGTTCTGACCTCTGTCGTTACGCTCGACATGGTCTGGTCGCTTTACCTGCTGATCGCTGCGCTGCCTTCTCATAAAGAAGCGCCTCAGGACCTGCTGCGCTCGGCTGCGGCGCTCTGGCGGGCAAATGTCCTGGTCTTCGCTTCGTGGTATTGGCGGCTCGACGCGGGAGGTCCGCGCGCCCGCGAACTGCGCGGCGTTCATATAGACGGAGCTTTTCTGTTTCCACAGATGACGCTCGATCAGCAATCCAAACGCGAGATGGGCGAGCAATGCTGGAGCCCCGGCTTCGTCGATTATCTGTTTCTGGCCTTCAACACCAGCACTGCGTTCTCGCCGACCGACTCGCCGGTTTTATCTCGCTGGGCCAAGGTCATGATGATGGTGCAGGCGCTCATCTCCTTTACCACCGTAGCCCTGCTGGCGGCGCGGGCTATCAACATTCTTTGAAGAGGAAATGAGTTATCACCTGCCGTCGAACGTTGCAAACAAGGAAGTCAGGAAGCACGAACCTCCGCCGCACCCTGACTGAATATCCATCATTCGCTTACTCTGCCGGTGCGGCGTGTTCCGGAACCATTGAAATCTCTGCCTGAACCTCAGCAGGTGCGGCCACTGGTTCACTCTTTATCGGAACCGGTTCGGCACCATACGGACGCGTAAGCTCCCGGTCCTCTTTCGATTTGGTGGAAAGATGACGATGCACATCGGATTTTTTGATCAAGGTCATAAACAACTCCAGTCGGGGGGTGCCATTCCATTGGCGATGAAAGTACGGCCCGTCTGGAGCGGATCGAATCTGGCTTGAGACGAGGAAGATTGCTGATCGAAACGTCAGCTCTCATGGGCAGTGCAATCAGGACGCGAACCTTTGTCCGGAATAATATTCCTTATGCATGCCCTAGACTAAGGTCACTTGCTCTGCATCGACGATGGACCGGAAGACCAGTCGGGAACCGTATCGATACGCACAGCGGGACCGCCCAGCGTTCGCCGCCTGTCCTCGCCTGGAGCACTGTTCGCCTCGCGCGGAAGCACGCCGGCGCTGCCGATCACGGGCAGTGGACGAAAGGCCAGTATGGTCTTTCCGGACTTGCTGACATGTTTCCTGGCGATAGCCATATCCCTCCACTCGTGCGGTTAAGTACTTGAAAAGCTGCTCGTCTGGAGCGGAGGAGAGGCTGGAGGCGAGAAGGATAAAATCCGATCTACACTTATCAGTGTATGCTCAAAAAAACATGTGCGTCACGCATAAAAGCCCTGGAGATCCGAACATCAGTCGAAGCTGCTACTCTCAACCTTCTCCGACGACCTCTTTCCCCCATAAGCCGACAAGAGCCGCGAAACCAGGACAGCGAGAAACAGCACCCCCAGCAGAGACTCCATGATCGTCAACAACCGCGCTTCGCCGGATATGGGAGTAATACCGGCCGCTCCCAGCGAGGTCATGGTGCCAAAACTGTAGTAGACCGCGTCGAGCCGATTGAAAATGTGGTGGTCGCTGGCCATAGGATCGAGATAAAAGGCGCGCGGTTGCAGATAGGAAGTCAACAGAAAGATCTGGGCAAAGCTGAAGCCGCCGAAAAGGTAAATGCAGAGTGCTCCGAAGATAGATTCCGAATCGGTGGTTGCCTTGGCAAAGATACGGCGGACGATCACGAGGACGATGAAGACATCGAACAAGAGCGCCAGAAACGAGTTGACCACAGCCGTGGGTCTTTTGGGATCGGCAAAGTAAACCGTGTGCTGAATGATCGATGGAGCAGATAATACCAGGGCGATCAGAAGCAGCGACCGCCCCATACTGAGCGCATACACCGTGAAGAGAATCACCACGCAGAAAAGCGTGCGATACAAGTTATAGCTGAAATCGCTCGAGAGCGAATACGGATAGTAGAGCAGTACACAGAGCAAGAAAAAGAACAACCACATGAACTTGTTCCGGTACCAGGCGAGCTTGCTTTGCGAGGCGACGCGAATCAGTCGAGCATGTTCCTTCATACATTCAGCAGCAGACAGAGGTCATGCTAGCACGATTGGATGTGCGATCTTACCCGCATAGCGGCAAGCGGTGATGCGCGTTACAGGCTCTCGACCGTAAGAGTTACGTCCGCGCCCGCCCAGGCTGTCTCGAACTGCTTTTCGACCCACGACGCATCGTACGCACGCCCCTGCAGTTTCAACGCCTCCTTCAATCCGAACAACGAGCGCGGGCTCCGTGGATTCTTCGCCAGGTCATCGCGAAAGACCTCCTCCGCGCCTTTCGCATCGCCTGTCTGCAGCAGCATGCCGCCCAGCGATTCGCGCACGTTGTAATACCAGTCCGGAGGCTCGTTGTATTTCAGCTGATCCTGATTCGCCACCGCATCGCGCAGCAGAGTCACCGCCGAAGCTTTATCGCCCTTCGCCGCTGCAATGCGCGCCAGCAGTACATCGTCGGCAATCTTCCATATCTGCCACGTGTGATTCTCCACCGGCGGCATAAAGATTTCCTCGCGCGGCGTCGCCTTCTCGATAGCCGCCAGTTCCTTCTCATCGGCTTCTGCCTCGGCAATCTTCCCCTTCGCGGCCAATGCGCTTCCATGCCCGTAGAACCAGAAAGCCTTCAGCACCGGGGTCTGCATCTTCGGCGCCTGCCTAGACAACAGCTTGTCCCACTGCGCGCAGCGCACATCGGTGGCAAACTCGATGCCCATGAATGCTTCCAGCATCGGCATCTGGCTCACCGCGGGCTGCACATTCGCCGCCAGCTTCTTCGCCGCATCCTGAGCATCCGCGCAGCGCCCCTGCATCGCTGCCGCAATCGCCAGAAAGTGCAGGTTGTGCGAGTAGTACATCAGCGGATACACGCCCTGCGCACCCGTCGTGCTGATATAGGACTCATCCGCCTTCGCTGCATCGGCATTCTGCACGCGGGCGCCGTTGTAATCTCCCGTGCGGATATAGATGTGCGAGGGCATATGCACCAGGTGCCCTGCCGCCGGAGTCATCGCGGCCAGCCGCTCCGCATACGGCAAGGCACGCTCCGGATTCGGCGACGCCTCCACCGCATGCATGTAGAGGTGCATCGCTCCGATATGATTCGGATCGCGCCGCAGCACCGACTCCAGCGTTGCCACGATCTCCGTCGTTCCCTCTGCCGGAGTACCGTCCGCATTCCACAGCTTCCACGGCCGCAGATTCATCATGCTGTCGGCATAGAGTGTTGCCGTATCCAGGTCATCCGGATACTTCTGCGACAGCGCCCGCATCGCATGCGAGTAAGCGATATCGAGCTGGTGATAATCCGGATTGGCTTCGCTCGAATACCGTTTCGCAAGCGCCTGCACGTAATCCTTCTCAATCTGTGGAGCGGCTCCGCTCAACGATTGCGCTTTCCTCACAGCATCGACGGCAATCTTCTCGTGCTCGGCATCGACCGGCAGGTTGTAGTTCGGACCCACCGCCATGCCCACGCCCCACCACGCCATCGCCAGTTGCGGATCAAGCTCCGCCGCCCGCTGGAACGACCGCGCAGCCTCATCATGATTGAAGGCATAGATCAGCCGCAGGCCCTGATCGAAAAACTGCTGCGCCTCCGCATTCTTCGTCGAAACAGGATGGTGCAAGTCACCCAGGCCGCTCATCAGCGCTACAGGCTTCTCCTGCGCCTGCACTAAACCCACGCCAGCCAACAACAGCAACGCAACCATCCAGAAATAACGCATCTATCCTCCTCGAAGCACGACACCAAAATCAGCAATCTATTCCATAGCCCGCAGGCAAAGATATTCCCAAGCCGTCAAACACTGAAAGCCCAGGCCCCATCCACTCCACACCAATCGAACTTGTTTCCCGGCCAGCGCTCCGGAGTCGTGCTCTCAAACCAATCCTCAGCTGTCTTCAACGTGGGCAAAGCAGCCGCCAAGGCAAACGCATCTGCCAGCGCACGCTTCTGCTCCGGACCCATCGCACTCTTTTCCACCGAGACAAACAGCGCCGTTCCGCTCGCCGCAACAAATTTGAGCCACTCCGAAGTCTCGCGCCAGGCCACCGCCTGCGTTACCGCCACGCAATCTCCATCGGCAACGAAAAAGCTGCCATGCTGCGGCAGCCGGAATGCCACCGTGTTTACGCCCATGCGCCGTGTTCGCTCCCACAGCTTGCCGCTCGTATCGTCTCCAGTGCGCGAAAGATCGAAAATACCCGCCCCCAATTGGCCCACGGTATTGCAGCCCAGAATCAGAGTCTTCTCGCCCAGCGCAGCGCGGATTTCCCGATAAAAATCGGAAATGATCTCGGCGTTCGTCCGGCTGCGATCATGAAAGTGCCAGCCCGGCTGTGTCGGACTCGCGCCCATCTCGAAGCCCCATTGCCCCAGCAGGTCATACGTCGAGAAGTCGTGCTTCACCATGTCATAGTTCCAGTCCTTCAACTGCCGCAGCTTCACGCGCACCGCCTCCAGCGCATCCGGGATCGTAGGATCGTAAGCCAGTTCCGCGAATCGGCCTTTCCGCTCTCCAAAACGAGCCTCCGGCATCAGCAAAGCCGAACTGGTTTCCTGCGGCGCAATCAGAGGACGAATCCAGATTCCCGGACGCGCTCCGCGCTCGCGAATCTCCTCTGCCAGCCGCCCCATATCCGGAAACTTTTCCTTATTCGTCCACCCGTCATCGATGACGGTAAACGGACGCGGCCCGCCTCGCGGACACAACGCCGCCGCCATCTCCGCATCTTCCAAAATCAATTCCCGGCTGCTCTTCCCGTAGGCGTAGTACCAGTCATTCGTGCCGTAAATGACTCCCGGGGAGGGTCGCGGCTTCGCGCACATTACGCCACAGAAGGCGCGCAGCGCCGCCAGCGCATCCTCGCCCGATTCGCCCTTGCGCGCCACCACCGTAGCCGCGGGCAATCGCCGGTCACCCAGTTCGACACCCGAGCCGCCATTCGACACATCGAGCCACAGCGAAATACCCTCAGGATCGACCTGCCAGAAGCACATCGCGCCTGCGCCGGTTGCGACACCGTAGCCGTGCAGTGCCGAGCCGTCATACGCCGCGAAATACCATGGCATGACACGCTCCGGCGTTATCGAGCGCCACGCCAGGTCGCCATAACTCCGCTCCCAGTGATCGCCAAGAAAGCGCAAACCGGGATCGACACTTAAACTCCACCGCACATGCACATGCGTCAAAGCCGCACCCGGAGCAGACAAAAGAATCGCCATTCTCACCGGATCCGGCGCAAACTCGACTTCCACACCTTGCGCCGTCCACCGAGCACCGGACCTGGCCAGGTCTATACGCCGTTCCAACCCGGCATAAGCAGTCACGCGATCCGGCAACCGCAGCAGATCGAAAAAACTCGATGATTTGGCAGAAGCAAAAGCTGGAACGCCGCTCACAGCACCCAGCAGGCTCGAAGCAGCAGCCTTCCCCAGAAAAGAACGTCGCGTCAAAAGCAGATCGACAGGCATTTTGCGATGATATCCCCACCTTCCGGCATTCCGAGTTGTGATCCATCGTCAAGCGATAACAACAAGCGCCTCACTCGACGATTCGTCCCATCAAGTACGCCTGTCGTCACACCCCTGCCAACAGATCTCATCCGCATGCTAACCTCAGTGTTTGCCTCAACAGCACGAATGGAGCCGCCCTCGATGAACCGAGCCATCCACCTAGCCGCCAGCCTCCTCTGCCTTCTACCCATCGCCGCACTCGCTCAGGAAACTCACGGGATCGTTATCGCCAACATGGACACGGCCATCAAGCCGGGCGACGACTTCTATCACTACGCCAATGGCAACTGGATCAAGCGCACCGAAATCCCCGCCGACCGCGGCGGCATCGGCGTCTTCAGTTCACTCGAAGACCTCAGCAACAAGCGCACCGCCGATCTCATCGAAGAAGCCGCCAAGTCCAGCGCGCCCCCTGGTTCCGGTCAGCGCAAAATCGCCGACCTCTACAACTCCTATATGGACGAGGCCGGAATCGAAGCCAAAGGCATCACTCCGCTGCGCCCTCATCTCGATGCCATTGCCGCCATCAAGGATAAAACCGATCTGGCTCACGTTCTCGGCGAGGGACTACGCGCCGACGTTGACGCCCTCAATAACACCCATTACCACACGTCCAACCTGTTTGGTCTCTGGGTCGCACCCGGATTCAACGACTCCGACCACTACACCCCCTACCTGCTGCAGGGCGGCATCGAACTCCCCGACCGCGAGTACTACCTGGGCGACAGCCCGCACATGAAGGACATTCGCACGAAATACCAGGCGCACGTCGCCGCCATGCTCAAGCTCGCCGGATTCGACAACGTCGACACCCGCGCCGCCAATATCGTTGCGCTGGAACACGCCATCGCCGAAAAGCAGATTTCGCTCGAAGACAGCGAGGACATCCACAAAGCCAACAACACCTGGCAACCGGCTGACTTCGCCACTAAGGCCCCCGGTCTCGACTGGACGGTATACTTTCGCGCCGCCGGACTTGACAAGCAGCCCAGTTTCATCGTCTGGCAGCCTGCCGCCTTCACCGGGGAATCCGCGCTCGTCGCCTCTACTGCACTCGACACATGGAAGGACTGGCTCGCCTATCACTTCATCGAAGATTACGCCGGCACCCTGTCCAAAGCTTTTGTTGATGAGCGCTTCGCCTTCTTCGGGCAGACGCTCTCGGGCACGCCGCAGCAACGCCCGCGCTCACAGCGCGGAATCTTCGTCGTTAACGCCTACCTCGGCGACGAGGTGGGCAAGATCTACGCGCAGCGCTATTTCCCGCCCGAAGCCAAGGCCCAGGCCCAAGCCATGGTAGCCAACCTCATCGCCGCCTATCATAAGCGCATCGACGCTCTGACATGGATGGCCCCGGCCACCAAAGCAGAAGCCAATGCCAAGCTCGACACGCTTTACGTCGGCATCGGCTATCCCGAAACCTGGGAAGATTATTCCAATTACGAAGTGAAGCCCGACGACCTCTTCGGAAACGTCTGGCGCGGCAACTTATCCTACTACCAGCGTCAGATCGCGCGTCTCGGCATTCCCGTCGATCGTAAGGACTGGTGCATGACGCCCCAGACCGTCAACGCCGTCAACATGCCGTTACACAACGGGCTCAACTTCCCCGCTGCCATCCTGCAGCCGCCCTTCTTCGACCCGCAGGCCCCCGCTGCCACCAACTACGGAGCCATCGGCTCTGTCATCGGCCATGAGATCAGCCATACCTTCGACGCCGAGGGCTCGGCCTTCGATTCAAAGGGCCGCGTGCGCAACTGGTGGACGCCCGAAGACCTTGCGCACTTCAACGCATCGACGGCAAAGCTCGCCGCGCAATACGACACTTACATGCCCTTCCCCGATCTTCATGTGAACGGCAAACAGACGCTCAGCGAAAATATCGCGGATGTGGCCGGCATCGCCGCCGCCTACGACGGCTACCACGCCTCGTTGAACGGCAAACCTGCGCCGGAGCAGAACGGATTCTCCGGCGATCAGCAGTTCTTCATCGCCTTTGGTCAGAACTGGGGATCAAAAGACCGCGAAGCCTCACTCCGCCGTCAAGTCCTCACCGATGGACATGCACCAGACCAATACCGCGCCGATACCGTGCGCAACATCGACGCCTGGTACGCAGCCTTCAAAGTAAAGCCGGGAGAAAAACTCTACCTTGACTCACCCGACCGCGTCCGCATCTGGTAAACGCAGTCTCACTTTAAATTGTCCTCCCGGGCAAAATCGGCAAAGCAGCAGTTTCGCATCGCTCCGTATGTTCGGAGCGATGCAGAGCACTTGCATAACCCCAGGACGAAGGAGATATAGGCTGAGAGTAAGAAACAGTATTCCAGGAAACAAGCCCCGCTAATTAAATCGGGTTCGTTTCCAGAGCAGCCAGCCGCATCCCAGCGCGGCAAACACAAGCACCACACATAAACCCGCCATCCAGAAAACATTCATAGCCAGCGAAGGCACCTGCGCCTGCAATCCAAGCCAGAGGAAAATCGTAACCGCAATAGCGACAATTACGAAATCCCACCACGGACACCTGCCCTTGGCCTGGTCCCCATGCAAAGCCCCAAGCTGCGCCGCGACACAATCCTCAAATCGCAGCCCGTACTTCTCGCATTCGCGCGAGATCGCATCCCGCCCAGAAGCCTGCTCCCGCGCCGGAGCAGCCGCCGTGCTGATAAATACGGCGCCCGCAATCATCAGCAGCGACCCTGTAACGATCAGCCAGCGTCCTGCATCGCTTACATGCGCCAATTCGCCAAAGACCAGCGCTCCCCATGCCAATCCCCAGAGCTGGTTCGTATTCGACAGCGGAATCCCGCGCCCGATGCCAATGTATTTCGTCGCATACTGCTGGAAAAGATCGCCCACGACCCAGCAGAAGCCGCCGAGAAAGATCCAGAACACGACATGCCGCGCCATATACAGTTCCGCATGCAGCCGGGCAACGCCTCCGCCGAACGCAGCCGCTAGCAGAGCCATCGTGCCCAGTTCGCCTAAAGTAAACACGGTCACAAACGAAAGCGGATTCATCCCGCTCAGATACGCCTTGCGATACGGCACATACATCGTGCCCCATAACAGGCTCGCGCCCAGCGCCGCCAGAATTCCGTGCACCGCGCGCGCATGCGCGGTATTTGTATGCTGCACAGTTACAAATGCCAGCAGGATCGCCCCGGCAACAATCCCCAGCGCTCCGCCCAGCACTCTGCCGCCAATCCTGAAGCCTGCGCCACGCATCTCCTGAAAGAGCAGCCAGCCCCAGAAGATGCCGATGAGACTGTTCGCATTCCACAGAGGAAAAGCAATCGCCAGTCCAACATCGCGAATGGCAAAAACCGTCAGAGTATTGGCGACCGCCCAAAGCGCGCCGGCGAGCACCGCCCACACAATCAAATGCGGTTTGGCAAAAAGATCCTTGAAGACAAAATCCGTTCCCTTGAGCAGAGTCGGCAGCGTCCACCGCGCCACGAAGACGCCCAGCACCATGGCGAGGGAAACCGCGAAGGGCGAAATCCCTACGTTCACCAGCTTCGTCGGAGCCTCGGCACCGCCCAGCCAGACCCCGGCCGCCAGTCCGCAGGCCACGCCCAGCCCATGCATGGAACCCTGTGTCCTGCCCGAAGCGCCCGTCTGTTTGCTCATCAATGCAGCCACGCCAGCAACACTACGCCCACCACCAAAACACCCACCGGAATCCAGAACTGCACGTCAGTCAAAATAGCTTTCAGCATCTTGTCAGCTTGAAGCGACCTCCAGATATTCTGGCTCAACCCAAATCGATTCGCCGGTGTTTCCCGTGAAGCTTCCGATATTCAATTCGACCATCCAACATCATTGAACCCACTGCAGGAAACACTTGCCCTAAACATTCGTTGAATCAAGCGCACCGAATCGCCGGCTTTCAGCATTGGATAAACCTAACGGCATCCTTCCCAGGCTGTCAAAACAGCCGGGTTTCCGAAATGCGTGGAATCGCTACCAGTGCTGAAAAATCTGGAGATTTCACATGACGATCCTCTGCCGGCACTCCTATAATGTTTTCGTCTGAGTTTATAGCACCGGAGGACCCTTCCCATGCATACCATCACGCCTGAAAGGCCCATGGAACACCTTGACGATTGGGATGACTTCGTCGCCAGCCGCTACAAAGAGGGCAAGGCGGAAGAAGAGTTCCGCGTTTACGACGCGCAGGCAAATCCCGGCGTGGCCGAGTTCTACCGCCTCAACCACCAGCACCAGACTCTCGACTTCGTCCTTCAGAAAGAAAGGGAGTTCCTTGGCCTGAACCGCGGCAAGAAGAGCATCTGGGAAGCAGCCGATTACCTCAACACCCTCGTCGATGACAGCGACCCGGACACCGATCTCACCCAGATCGAACACCTCCTGCAGACATCGGAAGCGATTCGTAAAGACGGCCATCCGCGCTGGATGGTTCTTACCGGCCTGATTCACGATCTCGGCAAAGTTCTCTGCCTGTATGGCGAGCCGCAATGGGCCGTTGTCGGCGACACCTTTCCGGTAGGCTGCGCCTGGTCTGACGAAATCGTCTTTCGCGAATACTTCGCCGCCAACCCGGACAGCACCGTCCCCGAGTACCAGACAAAATACGGCATCTACGAGCCCAATTGCGGCCTCGACAACGTGCATCTCTCCTGGGGGCATGACGAATATATTTACAATGTCGCCAAGCCCTACCTGCCCGAGCCCGCGCTCTACATGCTGCGCTACCATTCTTTCTACCCCGCGCACAAGCATGGAGCCTACAAGCACCTCATGACTCCGCACGACGAGGAGATGTTCGACTGGGTCCGCAAATTCAATCCCTACGATCTCTACTCGAAGGGCGCCGCCAAGCCTAATTTCAAAGAGCTGAAGCCTTACTACGATGACCTGATCGCGGAATACTTTCCGGAAAAGATCGACTGGTAAGTTCGCCTTCTGGAAATACAAGGCGTCCTTTACGGACGCCTTCTTAGTTACTAGCGCGAAGCGTGGCCGGCACTCACCAGGTTCGCGAAAATCCGGTAAGCGCCAGGAACGGCTTCGGTCATCTGGCGATAGAGCGCGTAGGCCACGTAGATATATGCGCCCTTGCCGTAGCGGGCATAGAGCAGCCCGCCCTTTTGCGGATCCTGACCGGGGTCGTGTGTCTCGGTCAGCGCGGCGTAGTGCGGGTTCCACGATTCCATGAAGGAGTGCCCTCGCTCCTCGACCCATCCATCGAAGTCAGCTGCGGTAATCTTGTTGGGCCACGACATCAGCTGATTGGTTGGGTCGAGAATGGTGACAGAAGATTTTTCGTCGACTACTTTTTCCGGCGACCGTCCGAGCGAGTACGGATACGGACCGAAATTGCGATCGTACTCGTCAGAGTTGTACTGGACGATGACTGTGCCGCCGTTTTTCGCGTAGTTGAGGAGACGCTGCGTGGCCGCCGCGAGCGATGGACGCGCAGCATAGGTGCGGATCCCGAGGACGATGGCGTCATACTGGGCGAGGTCGCCGTGCAGAATTTCAGAGTCTGTCAGCAGGCGCGCAGAGACACCGAGTTGTTCGAGCGCCTGTGGCACTTCGTCACCGGTACCCATGATGTAGCCGACCTTGAGCCCCGGCGCAACCTTCACATCGACGCCGCGTGCGCGATACGTAGCGGGATGGTAGTAGTAATAGGGCCGCACGCCGGGATAGCCAACCTGCTGGACGCCTTCGCTGAACTCGAAGTTGCCGCTGCGGGCGACAGCCTTGATGGTGTAGCTCTCGTCGGTCAGCGATGACGGGCGCACGGTAAATGTAACTGTGTCAGGATCATTTGCCGAAAGATGAAACTTCGCCGTGGCCGGTTCCGCGGTCCAGCCGTCCGGAAGCTGCAGATGCAGCTCGCCATCGGCTGCGCTGGTCTGATTGTTATCAAGCGAGACGGTCAGGGGGAAACTCTTGCTGTCGAGCGGGACCACACCGGCACCAGCGCCGATGTTGACCGAAATCTGCGGCAGCACCACCAGCGGCTGATAGACCGCGCCCGGCCCATGTACCCAGTGCACGGTCTGCACCACCTGCCCGATACGGATCGGCACACAATCGTAGTTGAACTCTGCCCATCCCTCGACCGGGTACGGCGCAAAGGAGCGATTCAGCCAGCGCTTGTCGTCGATGTTGTAGTAAGGCTGCTCGATCGACGGACGGCTGAAGTAAGGACGTGTGGAAGCAGCGCGGCTCGGCACCTCCAGCTTGAAGAGAACATCGGATTCGGAAGCGCTCGAAGCCGACGCGCCGCCGACGCGCTCGACCGGCCAGTTCTCTCCCTCGGGAGTCACCAGCCACGTCTTTGCGAGGCGTAGCTTGCCGCCCGGAGTCCATGGTCCAGCACTGGTGATGTGCAGGCGCACATTGAAATCCATGCCAGGAGTGGCGTGGAGGAAAGTCATCTCCGCCGATCCGCCAGAAAACGAGTTGCGCTCACTTTGCGGTGTGACGAGTGCATTCACCTGCAGGCCCAGCGATTCAGCGAGTGCGGTATTGAACTGGGCGAGCTTGATCCGCAGCTCGTGATTGACGTTCGCTTTGTCGTCGGCGCTTAGTGAACTCGCGTTGACGGCATCGATGAGCTGCTGTGTCTGGAGATAGCCGTCGTGCAGATCGGGAACGATCTTCGAGGGATCGGAGGGGATATAGGCATACAGCGCCTTCGTCACATGGCGGTCGATTTCGCGCAGACCGTCCTTCAGGAACTGCGTGTCGCCATGCGCGAGCGAAGCGATGCCAGCGAGCGATACATCGATGCCGTCGAAAAAGGACGATTCCTGATCCTTGGTTTCCACTCGCGAGCCGTAACGGTGGTAGTCGACGTTAAACGGCCCCGGCAGCGGCGGATTGCCACCGCCGTTCTGTGACTTCTGCTGGCTCCAGCCCTCGCGGGATATCTGCACATAGGAGCGCCCGAGCACAGGATCGAAGTTGCCTTCGGGAATGACGACGTTGGTCGATGGGACGTCGTCCATCCACTTCTGGCTGACGTAGTCGCGCAGATGCAGCGGTGACGACTTACCGGTGGCGTAGTCGAACATCGTCTTGTGCGCACCGTCGCCACCGATGGAGAAGCCGGGAATACGCGCGTAGACCTTCAGCGGCGACCACGGACGCAGGCCTTCGGCAATCTGGTCGGGAAAAACATTCGGATCGCCCGCAGCCTTGAAGACCTCCTGCGCCATCTCGCCCGACACCTGGTGGTGGCCGTGACCATCCGTGACGTTGCCGGTAAATACAGCGGTAATGACGAGAGGCCGGTTGAGGCGAACGGCGCGCACCACGTCGTAGAGCACGCGGTCGTGGCCCCACTTTTCGAAAGCCTCGTCGATGGTCTTGGAGAAGCCATAGTCGGCGACGCGCGACCAGTACTGTTCGGTACCGCTGAATTCGTCGGCACGCAACAGCTCGTTGGTACGGATGAGGCCGAGCGCGTCATCGGTCTCGCTCGACATGGCGTTCTGGCCGCCCTCGCCGCGCGTCAGCGTCATCATGGCCACGCGTGCTCCGGCTCCACGCGATTCGAGCGTGAGCATACCGCCGTCTTCATCGTCTGGATGGGCGACGATCATCATGACGCTTGCCCATGTGTGCAGCTTGCGCAGTGTCTGCCAAATCCCGTCCGCGCCGCGATCTTCGGGCAGCGTCTGCGCATCGGGAGTGGCCGCGATGGGCGTGGCCCAAGGAACGGTCTGGGCCTGCACGGCAGTGGTCGCAGCGAGCGCGAGTGTGGCGATCAGCTTGAGTCGTCGGCTGGCAGGCTGCATCTAGTTGTCTAGTCTCCAGGAAAGGGTTCAAGCACAGTGTACAATCCACGCACTGTGTTTCCTTGTTAGATGATGATCGAAGCATGCCGTCGCAATTGAAACGACAAGTAGGCCTGGGCAACGCCATTTCGCTGAACATGATGAACATGATCGGCGTGGGGCCGTTCATTACGCTGCCGCTCGTAGTGGTGGCAATGGGCGGACCGCAGGCCATGCTCGGCTGGATTCTCGGCGCGCTCATCGCCGTCTGCGACGGGCTTGTCTGGGCCGAGCTGGGCGCGGCGATGCCCGAGGCAGGCGGCTCGTACGCTTTTCTGCGCGAGATTTATGGACGTCACGGAGCGGGACGCTGGGCCTCGTTTCTCTACATCTGGCAGCTTGGCTTCAGCGCCCCGCTTTCCATCGCGTCGGGCTGCATCGGCCTCGCGCAATATGCGGCCTACTTATGGCCTTCGCTGGGCAACAATCTTCCAGGCGTAACGCATCTGCGCTACACGAGCGTGCTGGCTGCGGCGGTCTGCCTGCTGGTACTGGCGCTGCTCTATCGCAACCTGAGCACGATCACGCGGCTCGCGTGGATTCTGTGGGCGGGCGTGCTGCTGACCATCGGGTCCGTGATTCTCGCGGGCGTCACCCATTTCCATGCTGCACAGCTCACTATGCCTGCAGGCGCGTTTCACCTCACGCCGGCATTCTTTCAGGGACTGGGCGCAGCAACACTCATTGCGACCTACGATTACTGGGGCTACTACACGGTCTGTTTTATCGGCGGCGAAGTACGCAATCCGGGACGAACGATTCCCCGTGCGGTGCTGCTCTCGATTGCAGTTGTCGCGGTGCTGTATCTGCTGATGAACATCAGCGTGCTGGGGGTGATTCCCTGGCAGGAACTGGTGAAAAGCGGCGACGGACGCTACGCTGTCGTTGCCGTATTGATGCAGAAAACATTCGGACTCACGGCAGCACGGATACTAGCCGCGCTCGTGATGTGGACAGCGTTTTCTTCCGTCTTTTCCCTGCTGCTGGGGTACTCGCGTGCGCCGTATGCAGCGGCGCTTGACGGCAACTATTTCCGCGCCTTCGCGAAGCTGCACCCCAAGCATGGCTTCCCAAATGTCTCACTCCTTGCCTTAGGAATCGTCGCAGCGTTCTTCTGCTTCTTCGATCTCTCGCAGGTAATCGCGGCGCTGGTGGCGATTCGCATCATCCTGCAATATGTACTGCAGCAGGTTGGCGTCATCCTGCTGCGCATGCGGCACCCGGAGATGCCACGGCCCTTTCGCCTGTGGCTCTATCCCCTGCCGCCGCTGCTCGCTCTAGCGGGTTTTCTCTTCATTCTGTTTTCGCGGCCCGATGCTTCGCGCGAGTTCATCTACGCGGGAGTGATCGCGGCGAGCGGAAGCATCCTGTATTTCGTTCGCGCCCGCAAACGCCGCGAGTGGCCGTTCACGGCTCAGGCGAAATAAATCTGAGCGGTTCCGAAAGTCGAAAACGTAATCTGCACTTCCGACTGTGCGCTGGCGGTAAATTTTCCGCACCAGCTTCCGGTGGTGATCCAGTCGCCTGCCTTCAATCCACCAGTGCGCGACTGGCCTTCATTGGCAAGCCATGTAACAAGACGAACCAGATCGGTTCCCGCCGTATTAGACGCGGTGCCCTCGAAGCGAACGACCCCCTCGATGCTCACGACAACAGACTCCTGTGTGAGGTCCGCGCTTCGCCACGCGGGGAAAGCGGGACCGTAGGCAAATCCGCCATTGATCTGCAGGTCGCCGATCACCGAGAGACGCTCCACTTTGTCGGGATCGAGAAATGCCGATTCCAGCAGTTCAATCGCCGGGTGCGCCGAGGCTATGGCGTCGACGACCTCTTCGCGCGCATAGGGGTGCTCGCGGACGGGCAGGTCCTTACCAATGAGAAAAGCGATTTCGGCTTCCACACCTCGGTAGCGGCGATGCGATTCGCTCAGTGTCTGGCCGTTCCGCGCAAACCCGCCAAGCAGAGGCATGGGAGCGTATGCGGGCGTGGCCTCGGGCGATGGAGCGCCCACCTTCCAGCCACCTATCGGGCCTAGCGCCTGCGCGATGATGTCCTGCAGCGCATAGGCTTCATCGAGAGTGCGCGGGCGCAGCGCTTCCGGCAGATGATCGATCGGCTGCGACTCACGCCGCGCTTCCAGCAGCAGTTCGGCGGCCTGTCGCATCCGGGTATTTTCCTGGGGTGAAAGTCTTTGTCGATCACCCTGTGCATTTATAGCCATTCTCAACTCCTGAACGTCCGATATAACTGGTTGTTGTACGTGCTCCAAGTGTAAGGTACCTGCTTTTTACAACGGCAACTCGATCCGTTTTCGTTGGATGAAATTGGGTGCCCGACAGTGAATGAGAGTGGTGCGAAAACGCTGCGAGCGTACTCTAATCTGTAGCTCGAAGGACAGGAACATCACGATGCTGATCAGTAAACCAAGCTATATCCCATCTTCTGAAATCACGCCGAAATCCGCATATCTCAATCGGCGGAAATTCATGTCCGCGGCTGGAGCCGCCGGGATCGCAGCGCTCGCAGGAGACCGCATCGCGCGCGTCCTCGATCCAAAAACGGAAGTGAGGGCGGGAACGAAGCTTGACACCATCAAAAGTCCGCTTTCAACGACAGGGGAAGACCTGACCCCGTACCAGTACATCACCAACTACAACAACTTCTACGAGTTCGGCGTGGAAAAGGGCGATCCGGCGAAGAATGCCGGGCGTCTGCAAACGCGTCCTTGGACAGTGACGGTGGAGGGTCTGGTAAAGAAACCGAAGACTTTCGACATCGACACGCTGCTCAAGCTGCGTCCGCAGGAAGAGCGCGTCTATCGCCACCGCTGCGTGGAGGCCTGGAGCATGGTGATCCCGTGGGTGGGCTACTCGCTTTCCGAATTCATCAAGGAATGCGAGCCGCTAGGCAGTGCAAAGTTTGTGCAGTTCCTCACGCTGGCCGACCGCAAGCAGATGCCGGGGCTCAGCCAGTCTTCGATCAACTGGCCCTATTCCGAAGGGCTACGCATGGACGAAGCGATGAACCCGCTCACGCTGCTCTGCTTCGGACTTTATGGAGAGACGCTGCCTAACCAGGATGGCGCGCCTGTGCGCGTCGTGGTGCCGTGGAAATATGGATTCAAGTCGGCAAAGTCCATCGTCAAGGTGCGCTTCGTCGAAAAGCAGCCGCACACGGCATGGAACGATCAGGCTCCCAATGAGTATGGCTTCTACTCGAATGTGAATCCCAACGTCGATCATCCACGCTGGAGCCAGAAATATGAGCGGCGCATCGGCGAGCCGATTTTCAAGCAGCGGCGGCAGACGCTGATGTTCAATGGCTACGGGGATCAGGTAGCCAGCCTCTACAATGGCATGGATCTGCGCAAATATTATTGACCATGCCCAATCGCTGGATTGTCTTTCTCAAAGTATTAGTACACGCTGCCTGCCTTGCTCCTGTTGCATGGCTCATTTGGAATTTCTGGCGCGCCAGCACTGTCGCACCCGACGCTCTCGGCGCCGACCCCATCGCCTTCGTCACCTTCTTCACCGGCAAGGGCACGCTGCGACTGCTGGTGCTGTCCCTGGCCATCACTCCAGTACGGCGGCTGGTTCCGAAACTAAGCTGGCTTATCCGTTTTCGCCGCATGCTGGGGCTTTATGCCTTCTTTTACGCCTGTCTGCATCTGTTGACCTACGTCTGGCTCTATTCGAGCTTCAGCTGGAGCGCCATGGTCAACGACATCGTGCAGCGGCGCTTTATCACCGCAGGATTAACAGCGTGGCTGTTGCTGGTTCCGCTGGCGCTGACATCGACGACATGGTCCATCCGCAAGCTGGGCGGCAAGCGCTGGCAGGCGCTGCACCGGCTGGTATACATATCAGCCATCGCTGGAGTCGTTCACTATTGGTGGGGTGTGAAATCGGGCGTGCGCACGCCACTGACGATCACTGTCGTTCTGGCAATACTGCTGCTGGCGCGGCCGCTCCTAAGCTATCGCTCCAGGTCTTCGCAGTCCAAGACAAGACCGCAGTCAGCGCAGCCCTGAACCGAAAAGTTGCCTTCGCTTCGGTCGATTCAGACACTAAAGCCCCGCAATGCGTCACACGCCCGCTGCAGGTCCTCATCGCGCTTGGCAAAGCAAAAGCGCAGGATATCTTCGCCGCGCCCGCCAGTAAAAAACGCAGTACCTGCAACCGCAGCCACCCCGATCTGGGCGAGCAGATTGCGCGCCTTTTCCCGGGCCGTCGCGCCTGCTACCGAGCTGACATCGGCCAGCACATAGTAGGCGCCTTGAGGAATCGATGGCGTAAAGCCGGCATCCCGCAAAGCGCCGCACAACATATCGCGCTTGCCCTGATACTCCGTCGCCAACTGCGCATAAAAGTCATCGGGAAGCTCCACGAGACCGGTGACCGAACCGTACTGAAACGGAGCCGGCGCGCAGACATACGTCAGATCGTGAAAGTATGCGATCGATCCCAGCCAGCGCTTGTCGGCAGCCAGATATCCGATGCGCCATCCGGTGATACTGAAGGTCTTCGACAGGCCGGAGATTGTAATCGTCCGCTCCGCCATTCCCGGCAGCGAGGCAGGTGAAATGTGCTCGGCGCCATCGAAGAGAAAATACTCGTAAATCTCATCCGTCAGGATAAAGAGATCGTGCTCCTCCGCGAGCGCCGCGATCTTTTCAAACTCTGCGCGCGTAAAAACTTTGCCGCACGGGTTCGACGGCGAATTGACAATGATCGCGCGAGTACGCGGCGTGCTCGCTGCCCGCAGAGCATCGAAATCGATCTCCCATGTGTGCATCTCCATGGCAACGGCCCGAGGCTGGATGCGCAGGCTCAGCAGAGTGTTGACGTGATAGC
>JAATFH010000054.1 GCA_015655315.1 Terriglobales bacterium | reverse complement strand
TCGGGATGGGTTGTGGCGCAGGCTGGTCGTGTTTCACTCGGGCGATTGCGTCCGCTTCGACGATCAGGCTCCTGACGCCGACATTCGCAAAGCGATCACTTGTGTTCCTGTTACGGGCCTCATTCTGCTGCAGCCGTGATCGTTCTTCTCAGCAGCAGCACTCTTCGCCCTTACGGGCTTTGTTTGCCTCATACAGGACCAGCGGCACCAGCGCGAGGGCCGCGGCACTGTCGATCCACGGAAGATGGAAAAAGGCGTTGAGCGCGAGACCCGTAAGCGCGATCCACGACATATAGGCACAGACTGAGCTCTGTACCGCGTCGGCTTGCAGAGCCTTGCTGCAGGTTTGCACAGACAGCTCGCGTTTCTGCCGGCCGAGCCAGGGCATGATGATGGCGGCGGCGACGAGAAGGGCCATTCCGAAATACGAAGGTTCGGCGTGGAATCTACTTCCGAACAACGACAGGGCCGACTCAAGGCAGATAAAACCAGCGAGCGCGTAGAGCAGGATGGCAGTGATACGCGCGGCATTCCGTTCCGCGTGCTCGCCGACATAGAAACGCCGCAGGACGACGGCAGCGGAGAAAAGCTCGACGGCGCTGTCTCCACCGAATGCCAGAAGCGCCGGACTGTGCGCTTGCAGGCCCGCCGCAATGGCGGCGGAGAACTCGATGCTCATCCAGGCTAACGTGATCCATTGCAGGCGGATCACGGTGCGGTTCTGCGTAACGACGTGCATGATTTCTCAGAATACAAAAGCCCCGGATTTTCCGGGGCTTCGTTGGTCGCGGAGGAACCGCGAGTTATGCCTTTTCGACCTTGCCGCTCTTGATGCAGCTGGTGCAGACGCGCAGGCGCTTGTTTCCGCCGTTGACCTTCGCCTTCACCGGGCGGAGATTGACGTTCCAGCGCCGCTTGGTGATATTGTGCGCGTGCGAGATGTTGTTACCGAATTGCGGACCTTTGCCGCAGACATCGCAAACCTGAGCCATGACTCACTCCAAAATCCTGAACTTTTTCGCGCAGACCAGAACCCGCTTTTACTGATTCATCGCTTGTATGCGAGAAGGGCGGGCAGGCAAACAGACCAATACCCGTACTGGTGCCGAATCTTAAGTGTAACCCAGGCCCGGAATCGTGGCAAGAACCCAGGTCCTGATCAGGGCGATACTCTTTATTATGAGTAGCTTCGCGCACAGATTCGGTGGGCAGGCAGAGTGGGTGATTCACTCAATCTCCATAGTACTGCGGAGGGAACGGCAGCATAGCCGAGGCATCCAGCGAAAAGCAATAATGCCCGGCGGGGTGCTCCCATGGATCCGTAATGCCGGGGGCATCTTGACTTTCGCTCTTTCGCGTGAAGGTCGCGCACAACTCATACTGGCTTCCCTGCTTCGGGTGGTATTCATACGGTGCGTAGGTGATGGGGTCGGCGTAGGCGGTACCGGAAAGCTGATCGATGCTGGCTGGAAGCTGCGAAGCGTGCGTTGTCCAATAATTTTTGATCGCTGTGCTGAGTTGATAAAGCTGGCGGAGGCGCTGCGTATCCGCGCGAAACCCGCGTTGCACGCCGGGCGATCCTAGCTGTGAGAATCCGAGAATGACCAGGAGAAGAACGGCGACGGAGCTGATTCCGGCCATGATCTTGTCGCGGCTGGGGCGCAGAGCGTCCGCAGCAGTCTTGCGGAGACCGCCAAAGTAATAAAAGAAAACGCCTCCGGAAAGTAGGAGAACCACAAACGATTTGGCGAGGAACCGCGAGGTAAGCTCGCCGCGCAGCAGGTAAGCGAGCGCTGCGATGAGATCGCCCATAAAAACGGAGGCGGCAATCACGAGCGCCATGTATGTCAGCCATTTGCGTACGGAGGAGTCCAGTTTTTCCGGCTGCGCCGCCGATTCACGAACCACCGCACGCGAGATGAGCAGGTAAACAGGAAAGGCGACGATGAGCGCGGCCAGAGATGAGGTGATGGTGTACGCCTCAAGGAGCTGGCGGTAGCCGTGGAAGAGCGGGTCGGCTATCCAGCGATTGATCAGGGCGAAGGCGAGGCATCCGAAACCGACTGTCCATGTAGCCAGAGTGGAGAAGATCAACAGGTAGAAAAAGGCCTCTTTGGCGGAAGCTCCGGTACCGGCCCGGCGCGGGATTTCGACGCCGGTAAGGTGTTGATAGTGATCGGCGAGGGCGTTGTAGACTTCCTTTTCCGGCCAGCCGCGGGCTGTGAGCATTCCTACCAGCGACTCGTGCGGGAGGCCCGCAGCGAGGGCTTTCTCGATAAATTCTGCAATTCTGGGATCCGCTGCCGACACACCCAACGTTTTACATCAGGCGCGGGTAAAGTATGTGAAAAGATTCGTGACGCAGACGCGTTCCGCAACGGCATACCGATATCTGACAAACATTTTTCATGAGGGACAAAGAAAGCTCTCTGGACGCGGTGGTATGCTTTCCCCCACCTGCTGTTCCTTCCCTAAGGAGAGCCACTCTTATGCGCTTGTATCCCCTGTTAGCGCAGTCCAGAACCATTGCATTCACCGCCCTGCTGGCCACCGGCCTTGCAGGCTCAACCATGTGTTCGGCACAAGCTGCTTCCTCCAGTCAATTCAGCATCGGTTCGTCGCTTGAGGCGACAGCGGAGCCGCCGGTGCTGCGACCGCATACAAAACATTGCGAAGTGACGCTACTGGCCGACCAGGCGTTCGACGACTTCAACAATAAAAACTTCAATTTCACGCCGCCTGCCGATTGCCCCGGCCCATGGTCCAAGGTCGTTTTTACCGGCGATTTTTCCATCCAGCCGGGCGTCCAGTTTGACCGCACGGGGCAGATATTCTTTGGCGGCGTGAATATCTACTTCGGCACCACCGCCGAGCCGCTGCAGAGCCGGACCGATACGTGGCACGTGGAACGCGACCTTACCGATTACAGCTCGCTTTTCAAGACGGCGCAGACCGGGTACGCAAGCCTGGGCAACATTGTGGGCACGGATGGGCTGAACTCAATCATCTTCGGCACCTTCAAGCTTGAGTTCTATCAGGCGAACTTCGCGAATCCTGCGCCTCGTACGGCGGATGCAGTATTGCCGGTGCAGGACGGCGGCAACAGCTCTCTTCAGATCAATTCTTCCACTACGGAAGTGGAGCAGAGCTTTACGCTTCCACGGAATACGGAAGCTGCCTATCTCGATGTGATTGCACAGAGCCAGAATGCCGAGGAGCAGTGGTTCTTTTGCGTTTCGAACGACATTGCCAGCCAGCTTTTCGATTGCCAGAACACGGCCTTTCGCGAAGTCGAGATCAGCGTGGACGGCAAACCCGCCGGGGTTGCTCCCGTCTATCCGTGGATTTATACGGGCGGTCTCGATCCCGGGCTGTGGACTCCGATACCCGGCGTGCAGACGCTGAATTTTATTCCTTACCGTGTGGACCTGACGCCGTTCGCGGGCACTTTGAACGATGGCCAGCCACACACCGTGGGGGTGAGCGTCTTTAATGCGTACAGCTACTTCACCGTGACGGCGCAGCTGTTGCTCTATGAGGACCACAGGCGCAAACAGGTTACCGGAGAGCTCACAGAGGATACGCTGACCGCGCCCAATCCATCTGTAACCAACACCGTTACCCTTGACGCGAATGGACTTGGATCTGGCGTTGTTACAGTTACAAATACGGACAACTTCACCATCGCCGGATACGTGGACACGTCGCATGGACGAGTGAAGACGAAGGTGGAACAGCAACTCCATTTCAAGAGCGTTGCCAATATCACCAGCTCTGCGACTGCTTATATCCAGGACAACGTAAACACCTCGACAACCCACGCCAAGACGACCACATTCGAAGGCCCACTCTTCACCACGAAGGAAACGGACTTCTCGTACCCGATCTCGGTGAGTTATGCGCAGCAGTTGCAGGATAACGGCGATATCAGCGTGCAGTCATCCGTGGATCAGAAATATCAACGAGAGGAAACGGACACCTTCGAAGGATTCCCTATCTTTCACAGCAGTACTTCGAACGAAGTAAGCCCAACCGACACGGCTTTGTTCGTGCTGTCCCCGACCGGCTACTCGCTGGGTCAAAACTCCAACCAGAGCAGCAAGCAGAGCTACGTTTACGAGGACTCACTGGGCAATTGCTATAGCCGAACGCTCACAGTTACGGCGAATGCGCTCACGGGAGTCAAGGACGGAACAGCCTGCCGGCACGGCTTCCATTGGTAACAGGAAAGGCCCGGTCGAGTGCCGGGCCTTCCATCATCGAAAATCTGTTCTTTGCCTCTATTCCTTTGCTGTTCCGGACTCGCCTGAGCTGGGCTGCGCTGCGGCCGCACCCGCCACCTGAGGTTGCGGCAAGGGGTCGCGGAGGCCGGTGTGTACGGCTTTCAACAGCAGCGCGTCGCTCGAATCCTCTCCCAGTTCCCAGACCATCACGCCGCCCAACTGGTGCTTCTGCGCGTACTCGCTTTTGAAGCGCGCGGAGACCGTGTCTTCGTAGGTCCAGAAAGTCTGGCCGTCGAAGAGCCATGGGGCCTGCGCCGCAGGGTCGCGATACACGGTCGACGACGCGATCAGCGTTTGAATATAGCGATAGGGCCGGTCCTGATAAACGGGTTGTCCCGGCTGAAAAAGTCCGTGGTTTTCCCCGGCAACCGCGCTCCAGGAATACCCGTAGAAGGGAATTCCGAGCAGAAGCTTCTCCGCGGGCACGCCAGCGTCTTCGTATTGCTGAACGGTGCGATCCGCGCTGCCGCTGTGCTCGCTGTAGAGCGGTGCGTGGAAGCCGGTTTCCTTGTGCCATGGCCCGTTGTAGTCATAGTTCATCAGCCCGATGAGATCGACGACTTTTGCGACTGCGGCGAAGTCCACGCCGTGATACATGTGTGGGCTCGGCCCGGCGGCAATGGTAAGCCTGAGGCCGGGACGTTCCGCATTCAGCTGTTTTCTGAACTCCTCCAGCAGAGCAAGATAGTTGGGCACATCGTCAGGCTGCGGATATTCCCAGTCCAGATCGAAGCCATCGAAGATTCCCGGCGCGTTCGCTCCCTGGGCAAGGTGCCCGCGAACAAACATGTCGATGCAGGAAGAGACAAAGGCGGCGCGGTTTTCGGGCAAGGCCGCTTCCGCGAAGGACGGCGCTTTGCCTTCGAGAGAGATGAGAATTTTGATCTGCGGATAGAGCTTTTTCAGCTCCTGCAACTGATGAAAGCTTCCGCGCAAGGGCGCAGCCGGATTGTCGGTGGAACCATCCACGCTGTTTGCTGCCGTGTAGGTCAGGTTCAGATCGGCATTCGGATCGGCGACGGCGCAGCGCGCGTTCACGATGAAACCCTGCGCATAGTTCAGCTGATCGAGCAGCGGAGCCGAACCGCTGGTGATCAGGTCCTTCACAAAATACGGGGGATCGTTATAAATGCCCCACTGCGGGAAGTAACCGACGAGGAGCGGCGGCGGGCCGCCTGATGTGCCGGCCATCCCCATGACCGATGAAAACAGGAGAGAAACAAGAAACGGGAAGAAAGAAAATCGGCGCATGATTGCAGAAGTACCTCAAAGTGTCGGCGTACCAGGGATCTGATTCTCTGCAGTACTGTGCCGCAAAGATGCTGTCTAAGAGACGCGTTCGCAGGGGCGTGGGTTGCAAGCTTCGCATGCAGGAGATCGAAATCAGGCTCAATTCCGTGGTTCCATGAGGCTTGCGGTAACAGCCGCGTTAAAATAATTGCAGGACCATGAAAAGCCCCGTCCCGCCCCACCTTAAGCGCTTCCTTCGCGGTCACCCGGACCGTGGACGAATCCACTGCATCTGATTAAGCTTTTCTCTTGAATACACTCGTGCGCCGATTTGCGGCTTGCGCGAGGAGAAGACTTATGCCACCTCGATGGCCCTCAGCATAAAGGAAGGATCCAATGAGCCAGCTTGGAAATAGTTTTGGCAGCCAGTCGCAATTGAAGACTGGAAATCGCACCTACGAAATTTTTCGTCTCGATGCACTTGAGAAAAAAGGCATTCAGCTTTCGCGCCTGCCCTTCAGCCTGCGCATACTGCTGGAAAACCTGCTGCGGCAGGAGGACGGCAAGAGCGTCACCGCCGACGATATCGAATTTCTCGCCAAGTGGGACCCGAAGGCCGAGCCTTCGCGCGAAATCGCCTACATGCCCGCGCGCGTTCTGATGCAGGACTTCACCGGCGTTCCCGCCATCGTCGATCTTGCCGCGATGCGCGACGCCATGAAGCAGCTGGGCGGCAATCCGGAAAAGATCAACCCGCTGCAGCCTGCCGAGCTGGTGATTGACCATTCCGTGCAAGTGGATGAATACGGCACCAGCAATTCGTATTCGCTGAATGCGATGCTCGAATTCCAGCGCAACCGCGAGCGCTACGCGTTTCTGAAGTGGGGGCAGTCGGCCTTCCGCAACTTCTCGGCTGTGCCTCCGGGCATGGGTATCTGCCACCAGGTGAATCTTGAATACCTTGCCCGGGTCGTATTTACGACTGACGGCGAGAATCTACGGGCTTACCCCGACACGCTTGTCGGCACGGACTCGCACACGACGATGATCAACGGCCTCGGCGTTCTTGGGTGGGGCGTTGGCGGCATCGAAGCCGAAGCGGCCATGTTGGGTCAGCCGGTGTCGATGCTGGTGCCGCAGGTCGTCGGCTTCAAGCTCACCGGCAAACTGCGCGAGGGCGCGACCGCGACCGATCTCGTGTTGACCGTAACGGAGATGCTGCGCAAGCTGGGTGTTGTCGGCAAGTTTGTCGAGTTCTATGGCGCAGGAATCAGCGAGCTTTCGCTTGCGGACCGCGCCACCATCGCGAACATGGCGCCGGAGTACGGCGCTACCTGCGGCATCTTCCCGGTCGATGCGGAAACGCTGCGCTACCTGCGCCTGACGGGCCGCAACGAAGAGCAGATACAGCTGGTGGAAACGTATTACAAGGAACAGGGGCTCTTCCACACGGCTGCCTCACCGGAAGCTGAGTATTCGCAGACCATCTCGCTCGATCTTGCGACCGTTGAGGCGAGCGTCGCCGGACCCAAGCGTCCGCAGGATCGCGTGCTGCTCAGGGATGCGGGAGCCAGCTTCAAGAAGCAGCTTCCCAGCCTGCTGGGACCTACCGCCGATAAGAACGGCGTGCGCCAGGTTGTGCGCTGGGAGGGCGAGGGCGGCCATCCAGCTGAGACAGTGGATGCAGCTCAGGGCGTTCACGAATCCGGCCCGACCACGACGATCAAGGATCGCTTTGGCGTCGAAGTCGATAAGTATCTCGACCACGGCTCGGTCGTGATCGCGGCGATCACCAGCTGCACCAATACTTCGAACCCGTCGGTGATGGTTGCCGCTGGCCTTCTCGCCAAGAAGGCGGTCGAGATGGGGCTCACGGTTCCGCCGTGGGTCAAGACTTCGCTCGCTCCCGGTTCTCGTGTCGTGACCGATTACTACGAGAAAGCGGGATTGATGCCTTATCTCGACAAGCTGCGCTTCAACGTCGTCGGCTATGGCTGCACGACGTGCATTGGAAACTCGGGGCCGCTGCCGACCGATGTTTCGAAGTCGATTGAAGATCACGGCCTGGTGGCTGTCTCCGTGCTGAGCGGCAATCGCAACTTCGAGGGTCGCATCAACTCCGATGTGCGCGCGAACTATCTCATGTCGCCGCCGCTCGTGGTCGCCTACGCGCTTGCGGGCCGCATCGATCATGACTTCGACAACGATCCGATCTGCAAAGGCAAGGACGGTCAGCCAGTTTATTTGAAAGATATCTGGCCGACGCAGAAAGAAGTCTCCGATGTGATCGCTTCGTCGATTGACTCCGAAATCTTCCGCAAGGAATATGCGACTGTCACCGATGGCGACAGCAACTGGCAGGGTCTCAAGTTTCCTACCGGCGATGTTTACCAGTGGGAGACGGACTCAACTTACATCCGCAAAGCTCCATATTTTGACGGCATGCCGGCGACTCCTGCTGCGGTCGAAGATATTCACGGGGCGCGCGTGCTGGCTGTACTGGGCGACAGCGTGACCACGGATCATATTTCTCCCGCTGGGTCGATCAAGCTGAACGGTCCTGCGGGCAAGTATCTGACCGAACATGGCGTCAAGCCAGCCGACTTCAACTCCTACGGCTCGCGTCGCGGCAACCATGAAGTGATGGTGCGCGGGACATTTGCCAACGTTCGTCTGCGCAACAAACTCGCGCCGGGAACGGAAGGCGGCGTCACCCGCCTGCTGCCTGAGGGCGAGCAGATGAGCATCTTCGATGCCAGCGTGAAATACGCTGAGCGCAAGACGCCGCTGGTTATTCTCGCCGGAAAGGAATACGGCTCCGGCTCCTCGCGCGACTGGGCTGCCAAGGGTCCTCGCCTGCTGGGAGTGCGGGCTGTGATCGCTGAGAGCTACGAGCGCATCCACCGCTCAAACCTGGTGGGCATGGGCATTCTGCCGCTGCAGTTCATCGCAGGGGAGAATGTCGAAAAACTCGGATTAACAGGCGAAGAATTATTTAACATTTCTAATCTCCAGCAACTGTTAGCCAACAAACTTCGCGATGGTAAGGAGATTAATGTATTAGCCACTGATGCGAAGGGTGATCGGAAACAATTCAAAGCCATTATCCGCATCGACACGCCGCAGGAGATTCTCTACTACGAGAACGGTGGCATCCTGCAATACGTTCTGCGACAATTGGCGGCTAAAAACTGACCACCCTCAGTTGAAATGACAAAGCCCCGGATCAAATCCGGGGCTTTACTTTGCTCAACGTGGATTTACATCTCAGGTAGTAGCAATGCCGTCATACCGGCGATCGCTGCGCGAATCTAGCGATATACCTCAAGCTCAGATCGCATGGATTCTTCGCTTCGCTCAGAATGACACCCGTCTACTGTCGCAGCGCCTGCTGCGTATTCGATGGAAACTTAAATTCCCATGCCGTACTCAGCCGACTGCATCTGGTCGCCCGCATGCGAGTACAGATCGTATGGCGTGCGGCGGTTGAACTTGTAACGTTGGCGTAATTCGCGGCCCACGTACACACCGAGAGCAACCACACCTACAGCTACGGAGGTCCAGCCGATTGCTTTCAGGGCAACCGCGGACTCTTCGTGTTTCCTCAGACCTGGCAGAACAATCACTTCAGCCTTCTTTCCCGACCGAAAAAGCCAATGCTTTCGAAGCGGTCTCATGCGGACATGATAGCGCACATCATGCGCTATCTGTATGTAACACATCGGTAACACTGCACATCTCTTTAGACACTGCGTTCTATTTGATGTAACCAGCGAATTTTTGGTTCCGGTGGAAGAAAACTGGCCTCGATGGAGTTCGCGGCCAGCTCGCGCAGGTGCTCTTCGGTGAAGCCAAACTCATCGTGGGCCAGCAGATATTCGCCTTCCAGATCGCTGCCGAACATCGTCGGATCGTCGGAATTCAGCGTTACCATCAGCCCCTCATCGAAGTATTTCCGTACCGGATGGTCGGCCAGCGTCGCGCAGCATCCTGTCTTTACGTTTGATGTCATGCAAATTTCCAGCGGCACCTGCCGCTCGGAGAGCAGATGGATCAACTCCGCATCGTGGGTCGCGGTCAGCGCATGCCCCAGGCGCTCGGCTCCGATGTTTAACGCGCCCCAGATGCTCTCCGGCCCGATGGCTTCGCCCGCATGCGCAGTCAGCCGCAGTCCGGCGTCGCGGGCTTCGCTGTATACGTCGCGAAATAATTCTGCCGGTCCCTTGCGCTCGTCGCCGCCAATGCCGATGCCGATGATGCTGGGGTGATCGCGCTTCATCTCAGCGGCTTTGCGGAAGACCTTTCCCGCAGCCTCGACCCCGAAGTGCCGCACCGCGTCGAAGATCCAATACATGGTGATGCCGAAGTCTTTTTCAGCTTGCTCCCTGGCCCGTTCCATCGCCACGAACAGCGGATCGAATTCGCTGCGCTGCCAGAAATAGACGATGCCTACCGACACGTAGACTTCGGCATGCACCACACCCTGCGCGGCAAGTGCTTCGAGCATCTTGTAGGTGATCAGTTCGTAATCTTCTGACGTGCGCAGCCGCTCGGTCACGGCCTTAAAGGCCATCAGGAAGCCGTGGAAATCGGTGTACCGATAAAGTGCTCGCGCCTGATCGAGTGTTAACGGCTCGGCATCGTGCCTGCGGCTCAGTTCGACCAGAGTCTCGGGCGAGATAGTGCCTTCCAGATGCAGGTGCAGCTCAGCTTTCGGCAAGCGGCGTAGAAAACTCTTGAGTGCGGCGGTCATTTCATTGGTGTATCGCACAGAGGCGATTTTTTAAAAGATTTGTTCAGCAAATGAAGAGTTTCCGCATCGGGATGCTGAAGATTGCCTCTCATCGCGGCAGACGAAATTCTACCGTGCGCGATGTGGCGGGCAGAATTCGCTCCGTTTGCGGCCATAGGCGTAATAGATGCACAAACCAATCGCCAGCCAGACGAAGAAGCGAAGCCACGTCATGATGGGCAGCCCAGCCATCAGCAGTGCGCAGAAGAAGATACTCAAGACTGGAAAGACTGGTCCGCCGGGACATCGGAAACTGCGATGGCGGTGCGGATCCTTGTAGCGCAGAATCAGCACGCCAGCCGATACCAGTACAAAGGCAAAGAGCGTTCCGATATTCGACAGGTCGGAGAACGTGCCGATGTCGAGCAGCCCAGCCGGCAGCCCTACGACAAATCCGGCCACCCAGGTTGAGACTGCCGGGGTGCGGTAG
>JAATFH010000225.1 GCA_015655315.1 Terriglobales bacterium | reverse complement strand
TTCCGGCAGATTATGGAGAGCTATCCTACCCTGGACGCTTTAGCGGGTTATATTGAGGCAAATGTGGCTCCAGAGCTGCGTGCTCCTGCGGTAAAGGAATCTCTCTCCGCTCCAGCCACGCCAGTGCCTGCTGTTGCCGTAACGGCTCCAGTAATGCAGGCCGCTACGACTCTCTCTTCGCCCAACGGCTCGCTCGAAGCACTCTTCACGGCGCAGACGCAAGCGCTGACGAGTCTCTTCCAGCAGCAATTGACTGCATTGGGTTCCTTACCGGTGGTCACCACGCCATCAGCGCCTTCTTTTTTAATTACTACGCAACAAGTTGTTCCCTCTCATGCTCTTGCAGAGACCGTGGAGCAGCCCACTGCCGCGCCTCAGGACAAACCGGCGAAGCCCGTCTTCACACCGTTCAAGCCTTTGCAGCGCAGTGACGAAAACAAGTTGAACGCTACGCAGGAGAAATACCTCGGAGACTTCGCCCGCAACTACAACCAGCGCAGCACAAGCTCGAAGAAATTCACGCAGGACCATCGCCGGGTTCTTGCTGACGGCCGCGTCGTTTCCGGCCTCAACGCTCAGCTCAAAGATATGATCTATCCCCTGGTTGTCGACCGCGCCAAAGGTCCGTATCTGTGGGACAAGGATGGCAATCGATACGTCGATATCTTGAATGGTTACGGGGCTATCCTTCTCGGTCACTCTCCGGATTTTCTTGTGGAGGCCGTACATAAGCAACTTGATCGTGGATTTGCCATCGGGCCGCAGACTGAGCTCGCAGGTGAATGCGCGGAGTTGGTGCGCGACCTGACCGGAATGGAGCGAGTCACCTTCTGCAACACCGGTTCGGAAGCAGTGATGGGCGCGATGCGGTTGGCTCGCACCGTGACCGGCCGCAACTTAGTGGTGCTCTTCTCCGGCGATTATCATGGCAGCTTTGATGAAGTGCTGGTGAAAGCAGTTGGGAATCAACGATCGATGCCGGTCGCCCCGGGCATACCGCGAGAGAGCGTTGCTAATATCCTCGTACTCGACTACGGAACGCCGGAAAGCCTGGAAATCATCCGTCAGCGCGCGCATGAACTCGCCGCGGTTCTGGTAGAGCCGGTACAGAGCCGTCATCCGGACCTTCGTCCGGTCGAATTTTTGAAAGAAGTCAGGCACATCACCCGGCAGAGTGGAACCGCGCTGATATTTGATGAAGTCGTTACCGGCTTCCGCACACATCCCGGTGGTATGCAAGCTGTCTACGGAATCCGCGCAGACATGGCGACATACGGCAAGGTTGTTGCCGGTGGTCTACCGATTGGCGTGCTTGCCGGAAGCTCGGCTTTCATGGATGCGCTCGACGGCGGCATGTGGCAATACGGAGATTCTTCATTTCCTGAAGCGGGTGTGACCTTCTACGCAGGAACGTTCATGAGGCATCCACTGGCTTTGTCTGGCGTCCGCGCCTGCCTGCAGTACATTCAAGCGCAGGGCCCGGAGTTGCAGAACAAACTCGCCAGCAAGACTATCAGTCTCGTTCACGACCTGCAGCGCATGCTGGGCGAATATTCTCACCCATCCTCTATCGAAACTTATTCGTCGTGGTTTTATTTGCCCGTGGTTACCGAGCCCTTTCTATCACGTATGCTGCACTTCCACTTACGTGAGCAGGGTGTGCATATCCAGGAAGGCTTCCCCTGCTTCCTGACCACGACGCATACTGACGCTGATTTCGACTTTGTCCGCGAGGCCTTTCACAATAGCCTGCGTGCCATGCATGCGGGGCAAGCTCTTCCGCAAAGAATCGACGCGCCTGCATCCTTCGAGGAATCTCCCGCCGCTGCGCAAGTGGCGGCCGATACAACAAGAGAACGCACGATCCCAATCACCGAGCCGCAACGTGAAATTCTGCTCGGAACACAGCTCGGAAATGACGCCAACTGCTCTTTCAACGAGTCGACCTCGCTTACGCTGAAGGGGAAGCTGAACAGGCAAGCGCTGCTCAGCAGCGTTGAACAACTCGTTCAACGCCATGAAGCTCTGCGTCTCACTTTTGACATGGAGAACGAGACTGGAATCGTAAAACCGTCGCTCCATGTTCAGGTCGCACATCATGATCTCAGCCAGTTGACGGAAAGTGAACGAGAGGCACAACACGGTGCCCTGATCGATCAAGAGGGCTCGACGCCATTCGACCTCCTGAATGGACCTCTGTTCCGAATTCGCCTGATCTACCTCGGCGCTGACGAACATGTCCTTGTCTTCACTGCACATCACATTATCTTCGATGGATGGTCTACGAATGTCTTCTTCAACGAACTAAGCAGTCTCTATAGTGCAGCGGTCGATGGGCATAAGATCGCACTTCCGGCTCAACTCACTTTCGAAAATTACGCAACCAGCCAGCGTGTACATACGGAAAGCGACGATTACCACGCCACGGAGTCATTTTGGATGGAGCAATTTAAAACTATCCCCTCGCCATTGCAAATTCCCACGGACCGCCCACGCACAACCGTACGCACTCATCAGGGCGCAACAAACCGTTACATCTTCGATCGCGAATTGTTCCAGGCTGTTCGCAAGGCTGGAGCCCGTCAGGGCAGCACGCTATTCGCTACTCTGCTCGCCGCCTTTGCCCAGCTTATCCATCGTCTTGCCGAACAAGACGATATCGTCATCGGCATTCCAATGGCTGGACAGTCAAAGCTGGACGATGGCTCCACGCTGGTGGGTCACTGCGTTAACTTTCTGCCGATTCGCAGCCATCTCCAGCCAGGGCAGACTCTCGTAGACTTTCTGAAGCAAACGCGCAAGTCGCTGTTAGATGCCTACGATCATCAGGACTACACTTACGGCACGCTTCTGCACAATCTGAAGCCGACATGCGACCCCTCTCGCCTGGGCTTGATCGAGATTCAGGCAAACGTGGAACAGGTGGGGACTAACCTCGAATTTTCGGGGCTCTCAAGCGATCTGCGTTCAAACGGGAAGAAATATGTCAGCATGGATCTCTTCTTCAATTTCATCGATCGCGGATCTGAACTATGGCTCGAATGCGACTACAACACGAACCTTTTCGATAGTGCAACACTCGACCGCTGGTTTGGACATCTCAACGCCATCCTGCAGGCACTCGCACAGGATCATACCCAATCCTGCGCCGACGTCTCGCTCTTAACACCGGAGCAGCAGCAGGAAATCCTGGTCGATTGGAATCAGACTGCGACGGAGTATCCGCGCAATGCTTCTATTCATCGCATCTTCGAGCAACAGGCCGCCGAGACTCCAGACGCCATTGCCCTTATCGCAGGCGAGCATCGGCTTACTTATGCAGAACTCAATGAGAAGGCAAACCAGCTGGCGCGTTACCTTCTCCGCTCGGGCATCCAACCGGGTTCGCGCATCGCACTTTGTGCAGATCGTTCGGCGGAGGTCGTTGTAGGACTTCTGGCAATCCTGAAGACGGGGTCCTCCTATGTGCCGATCGATCCAACCTATCCCGCACAGCGCTTGACGTATCTCATTCACGACTCGGCTGC
Organism: Terriglobales bacterium; assembly: GCA_015655315.1. Classification (GTDB taxonomy): domain Bacteria; phylum Acidobacteriota; class Terriglobia; order Terriglobales; family Acidobacteriaceae; genus Alloacidobacterium. The sequence goes on along the minus strand of JAATFH010000225.1, from coordinate 13,395 downwards.
GCAACTCGTACTTACTCGCAGCACCACTGCCGCTAAGTTGTCCTCGATCAGCGCGAATCTTCTCCTGCTAGATCACGAATGGCCGACGATCGCTCTTGAGGACACCCGAAACCTCGCGCATGCCGGGGACGCAGAAGATATCGCGTACGTCATGTACACTTCGGGCTCCACAGGAAATCCAAAGGGAGTGCTCGTTCCGCATCGCGCGGTGAGCCGTCTGGTAAAGAACAATTCTTTCGCAAGCTTCAGCTCAGACGAGGTATTCCTGCAGCTTGCGCCTCTTTCCTTCGACGCAGCTACTTTTGAAATCTGGGGCGCGCTGCTCAACGGAGGACGGCTGGTGATGGCTATGGGCGAACGCATTACACCCGAAGACATAGGCCGTCATATTAAGACCCATCACGTCACCACGTTATGGCTTACTGCCGCGCTCTTCCACCTCATCGTTACCGAAAACATCGAAATCCTTCAGCCATTGCGTCAACTTCTTGCCGGTGGCGATGTCCTATCGCTCACGCATGTACGTCGAGTCTGCGAGCAGCTTCCGCATCTGAGACTTATCAACGGTTATGGTCCGACGGAAAATACCACCTTCACCTGCTGCCATCCCATCACTCTCGAAAGCACGGCATATGGCACGGTGCCCATTGGTCGACCTATTGCAAATACACGGATTTACATCCTCGATGCCGGTATGCGCCCAGTACCTCCCGGCGTGACAGGGGAGCTCTACGCTGCAGGTGATGGATTGGCTGCGGGTTACCTGAATGCGCCAGAACTTACTGCGGCGAAGTTCATCACCCACACCTTTACCGACGGTCTTACCGAGCGCCTTTATCGCACTGGCGACCTGGCAAGATACCGCGCAGACAGCACCGTTGAATTCCAGGGACGTATCGATACGCAGGTCAAGATACGCGGTTACCGTATTGAATTGACAGAGATCGAATACGCGCTCGAACAGTCTGCCAAGGTGCGTTCTGCCGTTGTCGTTGTGCGGACAGATTGGGTCACACCGAACGATACGCCCGGTGATAAGCGGATAGTTGCTTATGTCATACCGGAAAAGTCCGGAGATCATCTGTCTCTGATACAGGAACTGCGGCAACACTTACAAGAGCGGCTGCCTGACTACATGCGTCCTGCTGCCATCATGGTACTGGAAAGCTTTCCGCGGACAATCAATGGCAAGATCGACCGCCGTGCGCTGCCTGCTCCCGTTCCAGAGCAGTTGCTTCGCAAACGTGCAGCCGTTTATCCGCGCAACCAGCAAGAAGAAACCCTTGCGGGAATATGGGCAAAAGTACTTGGGTTGAAAGAAGTAAGTGTAGAGGACAGCATTTTCGAATTGGGTGGAGATTCTCTGCTCATCTTTCGCATCACCACGCTTGCCAATCAGGCAGGCCTCAGAGTTACCGCACGACATTTCTTCCAATATCGGACAATTGCAGGTGTCTGCGAGCAACTGGAAGAGTCTGGCCCAACCTCAAACAGCGTGAGGAGCGTGGCGCCCATACGGGCAATTCCCCGCTCGCAGTATCGCCAGAAGCTTCAAACAATTAAATGAACAGGACTAAGAGAACATTTGATGATGCCAGCTGATCATGAAGAGCTCATGCCAAAGGTCGACTCGATGAACCTATCTGTACAGAATCCCACGACAGAAACGTCGCAAAAGACAGAAGATGTATACCTGTTTCCCACCAGTATGGAGCAGCATCGCTACTGGATTCTCGACCAGGTCGACAAGGCTTCGACAGCTTCTAACATGGCTATTACATGGCGACTGGTCGGAGCCGTCGATGACATGCTGGTCGAGAAGAGTATCTGCGCGCTCACTTTACGCCACGAAGCTCTGCGGACAACTTTCAGAATGATCGATGGCACTCTGAACCAGGTTATCTCAGAGGAACCACTCTATCGTTTTTCCGTATCAGACATCACAACGACTCCAGAAGAAGAGCGGTCGGCTCTCGCCGAAAGACTTATTCGCGAGGATAGCCACGTTGCCATGAACCTGGCCACTGGCCCACTTTTCCTCACTCACCTGATCCATGTTTCTGATAGCGAGCATTTCCTCTCTTGCACTATGCATCACATTGTTTGCGACGGATGGTCGAATGGAATCCTAGTACGGGATTTCGCCGAATTTTATTCCGCGTACTCTCAGGATCGCTCGCCGGAATTGCCGGAGCTTCCTTTTCAGTTCGCCGATTTCACGGTATGGCAAAAAGAGTGGCTTGTCAGTGAGGCGGCTCAAGACGCGATCGACTTCTGGCGAGAGCAAATTCAGCACGGAACTCCTGCAATCGATCTACCAACCGACTATCCAAGAAGCGCCCGTAAAGATGGCCCGGGCCATATTGAATCCCATTTGTTGTCGCAGTCTCTCAACGAACGCCTCAAGCAATTTTGCAGAGACCATGACGCCACGAATCACCAGGTGCTGTTAGCTGCTTTTCAGTGTCTTATTGCCCGCTACACGGGCCAGGATCAGTTTCTGCTTGGATCAAGCATCGCAAATCGAACTCAGCCAGGAATGGACAATGTCGTTGGCCGTTTTGCGAATCCACAGGTCATCGTCGCAAATGTCACAGAAGATCCTCGATTTGACGAACTGCTTCGACGCGTATCCGAGTGGAGCACATCTGCCTACGCGCATCAGGACCTGCCTTTTTCCCGGTTGATGGAAGAGTTCCAGCTTGACCAGAGCGGAGCCACGTCGCAGTTCTTGCAAATGTATTTCGTCTACCAGAAGGCCTTCATGCAGCCGCAGAGTGCTGGCGAGTTGGGCATTGTTCCTCGCCCTTCCATAAGCGGTGGCGTCAATTTTGATTTCTTAGTCAGTATCGTTGAACGCGCTGAAGGCCCTCGACTACAAATTGAATACAACACCGATCTCTTCCGAAAAGAGCGTGTTCAAGATTTCATTCAGCAATACATCCGTGTACTCACCGCCGTTTTGGACGACCCAGCGCTGAGAGTTTCTCAGTTGCCTCTTCTAACATCCGACGAGGAATTGGCGCTGAGTCGTACCGGACAAGGCATCCCGTCGTCTCGAACTTGCGCTTCTACACTTGTAGAAGCTTTTGACTACCATGCTGTTCGTCTAGGAGATGCTACCGCCGTGATTGCCGGCGGCGAACGCATTTCATGGAAAGCACTGGCAGACAAAAGCCGTCAACTAGCACGGGCGTTGCAGGAGATCGAGGTTCTAGATGGAAAAATCGTTGCCCTGCGTATGGAAGCGAACGTCAATGCCGCGGCGGGAGCGCTCGCTGTCTTGCGAGCGGGCGGAATCGTGCTCCCTATTCCAGCCTCGACGAGTACAGATGAATGGACCTGCATTCTAAGTCAGATTGAACCATCATTGTCACTTGCCGGCGCTGATTTTTCTCGATCTCTTCCGGGCGTTGTGAACCTGGACGACTTAGATAAGGCAGGGCAGGATGTTGACCTGCCGCTGATTAGCGCCACAGCTCCGGCGTGGTGCGGTCTCAGCATAGATCAGTCCAATCGTTATCAAACACATCTTATTTCAAATAACGCGACTACTACTCTAGTAAGTGCGGCGTCACAGGCTCTGCAACTGGAGCCAGGTGACGTGGTTGCAGTGAAACCATCACCTGCATCGGTCGATGCATGGATCGATATCTTTCTACCTCTTATCAGCGGAGCAAGCATCTTTTATTTAACTGATGTGCCGGCTGATCAGTTACAAGCGGTCATTGACCGCGAGCAGATCGGCTTCGCATTTGCTACTACACCCGAGTGGCTAGAAATCTTAAGCCGTGGTTGGTCGGGCGATCGCCGATTGAAGATGATTTGCCGTGGCGGTCGACTCCCACTATCTGCAAGCAAGCAACTTCTGTCGGCTGGACGTCTCTGGTCGCTCATCTCATCAACGGCGGTGGGCGGTCCTATCAGTTTGGCATTCTTAGAGAAAGAAGAGACCATCGCGAACCCCGCTAATCCTCTGCCGGGACAAAGCTTCATGATTCTTGACACCTTCAACAATATTGTTCCCGAAGGTGTCATGGGGGAACTGTCACTATCCGGTGCTGGCCTGCTTACCAGAACGGGTTTTCTCGCCAGGTACGGCTTATCGCATGGATTCGAGATCGTAGATCGCGTCCAGAACTCGGTATTTCTGAATAGGAGCCGTCTAAGACTGGGTGACTTGGAGGACCGTCTGCTCGCCGCCCCTGGAGTGTCGCATGCAAAAGCGGCTATTTGCAGCGACGAAAACGAGACCGCCACTTTAACCGCGTTCATTTCCGGAGTCAATGGAACACATCCTCATGCGGGAGATGTGAGTCAGTTCCTTCGCTCAACGACGCCTGGATATCTCTCATGCGCCGAACTTGTATCTGTCGACACGATCACACTGCGCGCGGATGGCTCGCCCGATTCCACAGGTCTTCTTCAATCCAGAATAGAACCTTCGAGCGAGGAAAGAACTGGGGATTATGTACCGCCGAGAGACGAGATCGAAACAAAACTTGTCAAGATCTGGGAGGACGTGCTCGGGGTAAAAGGCCTCGGCATCCGCACAAGCTTCTTCTCACTTGGTGGATACTCTCTAATGATTGTGCGTCTATTCGCACAGATCAATAAAGCCTTGAATGCATCGTTACCACTTACTACAATTTTTAATGCTCCGACGATAGAACAACTAGCCGACATTTTGCGAGGACGTAAAGCTTACTCCTCAATCGTTCCGGTCAAAACGAAGGGCACCAAGCCCCCGTTCTTTATGATCCTCTCTTATCTGCTCTATGGATCGTTACCAGACGCTCTGGGTAAGGACTATCCTTTTTACGGACTGCGGGAACTGGACAACGAAGAGAATATGGCCCCAGCAGAGCGCGCCGCGTCGTACGTCAAAGCAATTCGCTCTGTGCAACCAGAAGGCCCCTATTACTTAGGTGGCTGGTGCGCAGCTGGACCCATCACAATAGAAGTTGGACGCCAACTGGAAGAGTGCGGACAGAAGGTTGGCCTTATCACTCTATTCGATGCATGGTATCCGGGATACGCGGAGCAGCTAAAACAGGAATTAAAAGAAAGCGGTCACGTCACTCTCTATGACCGGCTTCGCCGCAGATATGACTTTCATCGTACGAAGCTACGCAACCAAACCACCGCTGACCAGGTCAGATATCTGAAGACTACGGCGTTGAATAAGCTTCGCTCCATACGCGATGCTGTTTATCTAAAGCACTACACGAGAACTACAAGGATATTTAAAGCTCTTGGCCGGCCTTTGCCTGACTTTATGTACAACGTCAGCGAGACTACGTTAATGTCCCTACAGCAATATGAACCTCAATCATTTCCGGGAAACATGTTATTGATACGTGCGACGAGTGCTCCCAGCCTTCCCGGCGCTGACCCAACGTGCGGATGGAATCAGGTGGTGGAGGGAACAATAGATGTCGCCTGGGTCCAGGGTGATCACGAGACGATGTTTCTTGAGCCCAATCTGGAGGAAGTCGGAAAAACACTCCGGGACAACCTTGAAAAGGCCTATCAGAATTTCGGGGAATAGTAGGATAAACGGATTCATGTTAAAAACACTCCTTGGTCCTAAAACAGATTCGCTCGACGGAGAAAAGAACGTGGCGATGTATTCTCAAGACGTTTGCTCGCCTTCTTCTTTCCGGCCCGCGCCGAAATTGATGGATGGACAAATTCATATCTGGACTATTTCACAAAGGCCACGCACACTTTCGGACTATACCTTCCTATTGAGCAGCGACGAGATGAAACGTGCCACACGTATGCGGCTACCTCATCTTTTTGAGCGATTTGTTGCCGATCACGGCTTACTTCGCCTTCTCCTGAGCGCCTATCTTGAAACAGATCCAAGATTGTTGCAATTCGGAACCAACAAATATGGAAAACCACGTCTCTTGATCCCCGCTTGCCGCTTGCGCTTCAACATGTCGCATTCTGGTGACATCACAATGATTGCCATTTGTTTAGACGCTGAGATTGGAATTGATGTTGAAGCAATTCGGCCTATCATCGAATGGGAAGAGATCGCAGCGTCGCACTTCTCTCTCCGTGAAAGCGCATCTATCCACGCTGAAGAAGCCTCGGCGCAGATTGACGCATTTTATCGCTGCTGGACACGGAAAGAGGCTCTGATCAAGGCTATTGGCACAGGGCTTTCCATTTCGCTCGATAGCTTTTCCGTCAGCACTTCTCTGAAAGAGCCAGCTGCGCTCTTGCATTGCACCTGGGATGCCGAAGAAGTTTCGCGCTGGAGCCTCATGCATCTTGATCCAGCCGATAACTATGTCGGCGCCTTGGCAATACGGGGCGCTGCTTGGACAACACGTCATTTCACCTGGCCCTAGAAATCCTGACGGGAGTAGCGTCAGCACCCAGTTTATTCAAATCATCAATAATGAAAAATCCAGCCAGTATCATTTTCCTATTACCCGCCCTCGTGTCGCTCTACTATGTCTTGCGAGGTCATACCGAGAAAGCGTTTCTCCGTGTATTTCTGCCCACACTTGTCGGACTTCCTTTTTATTATGGGTGCCAACTTCCTCACCTACCTCCCATTTCGGCGTCAGAGGCTGTTCTGATTCCGATCACCGCTGCCACTTTATTAGGGTCAGGGGCGAAATGGCGTTTCTCACGAGTGGACTTATGGGTGTTTTTATTTATTGGAAGCCTGGTAACTAGCGAGCTCCTTCACGAAAGCATCCTCACGAATGCAATTTTCACGATAACTAGCGGCATCATGAGCATGCTATTTCCCTACATCGTAGGCCGCTTGTTGATCGAGCCGAGTCTGCGCCTTTCCACGGTGAAGCGCTTCATATCCATTATTCTCTTTCTCGCGCTTATCGGCCTATATGAATTGAAGATGGGGGTTAATCCTTACACAATTGTAGGCTCCCATTTTCTAGACTCTCTCCCTTGGACTCTACAATTTCGCGGTGGATGGGCTAGAGTCGCCGTTTCATTTAGCGACGCTGAATTAGCTGGAATCGCTTTTGTAATCGCAATTGCCCTCAACTATTGGCTAATATATGTCAATAAGTCGGACGGAAACCATAGGTTGGGCCCTCGGTTCTCTAAGCTGGAAAAATATCATGCTCCCAGCCTGATCTTATTTGCTTTGTTATTCGCAACTCAATCTCGTGGGCCTATACTTGGGGCCGTTCTTGCTCTTGCTATTTTGCAGATACCGCGATTTAAGAACATCAGAAAGGCCAGTATCATAACGGCCCTCTCGCTGGCTATCGGCGGCATAGCCGTATATGCCTACTTCGATCGCTACACTTCCGGGACAGACGGTGCTGCCAGCGAGCAACAGGCTAGCGCATCCTACAGGCGTCTTTTGCTCGAAAACTATAAACCATTTGTTGAGGAAGGCGGATGGTTTGGGTGGAGTGAGCGCAGCCGCCCCTTGGTACATGGCCAAGAGTCAATAGACAATCAGTTTCTCCTCACCCAGTTGAATCAAGGCCGTGTTGGCTTGATATTGTTTGTCTTAATAGGCTTAGATACTGTATGGCATCTTATTGCCTTCACTTGGCGGTTTAAGCAACGCGAGGACATCTACTTTGCATTTAGCCTTTTGGCCGCAATGGTTTCACTCTGGGCCGTCATCGGCACGGTTTATTTAGGTGAGCAGTTGCCGCAAATTGCTTTCCTGTTGATTGGATGGAGCCAGTCCTTGCAGGAAGGCAATGCCGCTCATCCAGAATACGCGGCTTCCAAAACGACAACGAAATTTAGATTTAGACGGGTACTGGTTTAACAGAGATACTTACCCCTGGTTTATTTGCCATTGATAGAACTCTTCGATGGCTTTCTATGGCCTAAAAGGAACGAATGATTACTGAAGCAGTTTCTGTGAATATTTCGGAACAAAAACAAAACTCCCGGCACATCGAAAAGCGCGCACTTAAGGGCGTCAGCTATGTGATCGTGGCCTACGGGATCTCTACTGGCTTGCGATTAATCAGCAGCATGGTCTTGAGCCGCCTGTTTTTACCAGCTTATTTCGGTGTAATGGCGCTGACAACCACCATTATAGTTGGACTTTATCTCCTATCGCACCTTGGACTTGAAGACGGCGTCATACAGCATGCAAGAGGTGAGGAAGCCAATTTTTTATTCACTGCGTGGACTCTTCAAGTCATACGTGGGGCAGCGCTATTTCTCATTACGATTCCGCTCTCTTTTCCCGTCGCAGCCATTTATCACGAACATTTGCTGATTGCAATGCTGCCCGTTTTGGGCTTCTCCTGTGTCATAGGCTCATTCTCATCACCTTCATTGCTGGTAATGGCGCGTCAGATGGGTGTCGCGAGGATGACATTCCTTGAACTGCTAAGTTCGTTTGCGCAGTTCGCAGTCACGGTAATTTGGGCGCTGATTCATCCCAGCATCTGGGCTTTAGTCGGAGGAAAACTGATCGCCGAAGTGATACGGACATTGACTAGCTATTACATAGCTCCCTCGATCCGCCCGAGGTTCATGCTCGAACCCGAAGCGTTCAAACATCTCATAAAATTTGGCCGATGGATACTTCTAAGCACAGCTTTGACTTTCTTTGCACTTCAATCGGATCGTCTCATTTTAGGCAAGCTGGTGTCGTGGCAAATGCTTGGGATTTACGGAATCGCTTATACCTTGTCTGATGTGCCGAGACAAATCATTAACCAATTCTCCAACCGTGTAGGCTACCCCTTCATCGCAAGATTCTCAAATCTCCCTCGCGCGAAATTTCGAGCCATCCTCATAAGATATCGCGGTTATGTGTTGGCTATTGGAGCATTGGTTCTAACTCTTGTCATTACAACAGGCGATCGATTTATCCAGATTGTCTACGATAAGCGCTATCACCAAGCCTCCTGGATGGTTGTAGTTCTTGCTTGCGGATTGTGGCACACGCTCATGACTGCAACTATGACCCCGGTGCTTTTGTCTATCCAAAGAGCTTATTATCATACGATCGCGATGGCTCTCTATTGCTTAACCCTATTTATTTGCCTACCCCTCGGCTTCCACATGTATGGGATGTTCGGCGCTGTCGTTGCGGTCGCAATCAGTGACCTTCCTGTCTACATTGTAAGCAGCATTGGGTTGGCGCGTGAAAAGATATCTTTGGTTTGGCAAGATGCTAAATTAACACTACTGTTGTCAGTATTATTAGGCATCGCATTGCTTATAAGGCATGGTCTCGGTGTCCCTAGCCCTTTTCTGCTGGCGCGATGACTCTAATCACACGTACATCTAAATATTGGCCCAGCATGCCGGTTAGTCATTATTGATCTTCCATCCAAATGGGATCACCGGCTGCGCATCAATAGACGAAACGGAAACTAGATTGCCGCGTTCCGTGGAATTTCCCTTTTCCACCGTGTGAATATCCCGCGCACTCTTCGCCAAATGAAGCACGTCAACTGGTTGTGCGTCAGTGCGGCTTCCCTCGCCGGAAGCAGAAGAGGAAATTGCGGCGACAGACGTAGTAGTTACATTTGAAAATGTCCAGCTTAGTATCTGTTGTACCGCCGAATACCCTCCCGTGCTCCCGGTGAATCCTATAAATGCAGTTTTCCCGCCGACGACAGCAGGGATGTCAACCGAGAACTGCTGCTTATTTACGGCACCCGTCTTTGTGTCGGTCAGCGTCAGGGTCAAAATAGTGTTGTCATACGTTAGGTGTGCATGAAAAATGTCGCTGCTGCGTAAATCTATACCGGTAGAGGTCAGATTATTCGCCGGCACGGTCGGAGACGCACCGTTGAGATAAACACCCGTCGAATCCTGACCTTCGCCAGAATTGTTATACAAATCGAATTTGAGTCCGATGCTATTTCCTATACCTGCGTATCCTAATCCGGCACCTTGACCACCCAAACTGAGAGTACCGCTGCTGTTGTTTTGAATAGTAAGGGAAAATCCATCCGCAATTGCATTCGTCGACCGGAAGGTGAAATCAGAAGTAAAGGAACTGACCGGGACTTTCGTCGAGTACCACGCGCTACCAGCTTCCATGGTTCCTCCGACTGTGAGCCAAAGAGCACCATCCTGAACTACTGCTGTCCCATTCGTAATCAACATCGCAGATGTTATACCCGCAGGATAGTCGGGTAAGTTATTAGACCCGTTAATTTTGTATGTCGCTGAGGCAATATCACTGTTTGTGTAACCCGATGCAACGGCAATTGCTGTCAATGTTCCCGTGATAGATACAGTAATTGGAACGCTGTAAACGAACGAACTATTTGTTGGAGTGCTCCCATCCGTTGTGTAGTAAATTTTGGCCCCTTTAGCCGCGTCACTGATGGAAACAGTCTGAGGGCCAGAATAGGTACCACTTTTCAAGCTAAGTATTGGAACCGCAGTGATTGGCGGGGAAGGAGAGTTATTAAAAGTCCACGTCAGGATTTGTTGTGTGGATGTGTAGCCGCCGGTACCGCCAGTAAACCCAACATAGGCGGTGTTCGCTCCAACAGTAGCGGGAATGTTCACGTTGAATTGCCGTGTGGCGACTGCCCCAGAATTGGTATCAGTAAGAGACAAGGTTAACGTAATGCCGTCATACACCAGATGCGCGTGAAATATGTCGCCGCTGTTTAAGTGGATTCCGGTGGAACTCAAGTCGATCGCGGGCATCGTCGGAGATGCGCCATTCAGATAGACACCTGTGGAATCCGCGCCTTCCCCGGAATTGTTATAAATATCGAACTTCAGACCGATGCCGCCACTCATACCGGCATAGCCTAAGCCTGCGCCCGAAGAGCCTACTGCAGCTGTACCGTTTTTACTGTTCTGGATAGTAAAGGTAAATCCATCTGCGACTGCCTTCGTCAACTGAAAAGTAAAGTCTGAAGTAAAGGCAGTGATTGGTATCTTATTCGTATACCAAACGCTCGCCGCCTCACCTCCTTTGCCATCCGTTAGTCGCAGAGCATTGCTTACCACGGCCGCCGGACCGTTCATTTTCAACGCAACCGAAGAAGTGAAACCGGAAGGATAGTCAGGCAATCCAGCTGAGGATGGGCCGATTGTATAGGTTGCCAAAGCGATGCCACTGTTCGCATATCCGGTCCGCACCGCAAATGCACGTATAGTCTCAGTGGAAGAGACGTTGACTGGACCAGTGTACTTCGTTGATGAGGTAGTCGGAGCGCTTCCATTTATTGTGTAGTAGATAGTCGCCCCACTCGTCGCATCGCTGATCGCCACTGTCTGTGATCCGCTGTAACTACCGCCTCCAGGGCTAAAGGCTGGTGTTGCGGCTACGGGAGCGGTGATCGTATAGGTAGCACTCGCTACTGCACTGCTGGCACTTTCGCTTGCCACGGCTATCGCTTGAATCGTCGAGTTGGCAGCAATGGTGAAAGCCCCGCTATAGAGCTGCGATGTCGCCGTAGGCGTGCTTCCGTTCGTGGTGTAGTAGATCTTTGCACCGCTGCTCGAATCTGTAATGGAGACCGACACCGGTTGGCTATAGTTACCGCCGGATGGCGAGATGAAAGGTGTTGCCGTTTGTGGCCCTGTTATACCAGTTGCATAGTCGAGCGCCGTTACCGAGTGAGGAGGCAATGTTATCGATGTCGGGCCTGAAAGCGTTGTAGTTGTCAGAGTGACAGTGGCTTTCGCCTTATTCGTCACCGTTCCTGAGGGGCTCTCGTTCATCGCATTCAGACTCGCCGGAGCGAATTGTCTCTGAGTTACATTTCCTACGGGTGGATTTGTGCCCGAGAAAGCGATGCTGCGGCTGTTCGTCAGATCGGTATTGATGAGAATAAGGGAACGCTTGTTTCCGTTCTGAAAGCAAAACGAATAAAGGTAGGGAACGTTCTTCAACTCCGGCATACCAGGGGGCACGGCAGTCCCATTTTCACTATTGCCCGCGAAATTATATGTTGCGCCGTTCGAGATTGGGCATGCATACATTGGGCCGATGATGGACTGGTTCATCAAAGACAAAGCGAGGAACTGAGGACGCACATTGTTGGTTGCCCCTCCCATGTCCACAGTGTTGCCCCATAGTTTGGTGGTCAGTCCGGTGCTGGAAGCATTACTGTATCCGGCTAATGAGAAATATGCGCTATTCACTATTCCGTAGTACTGGAGATTCAGTAATGGTTCCAACGCCGCCACGATACCTTCGCCTGCACCGGCGTTTATAGAGTCAAGATGGGTTTGATCAATGCTGCCATTCACGGTTCCCTGCCCCCACTCATAGATATTTACGCCGCAGGTTGCCGCTCCGGTAGCTCCACAGACCTTCTGACTCTGATAGTCATTTACTGAAGTATAGAAGTTTGACGGATCGCCCGGATCGATCACTTTGTCATACGGTTCGATAAACGCCGGTCCCCAGAGCGCAGCATCGGTGGAAAAGTCGCTAACATTCCCATAGGTGTAATCTTCAATCTCAATCGAGTCCGGACGAGCCGTGGCTATCTCAGCATCCATGCTCCAGTTCGTCGCCGTCTGCGCATTCATCACCAGGTCGAAGGCGGATGCGGAGTAGGAGCTGCTGCCGCGCATTGCCGCAAAGATATCTCTTGAGCGCACGGTGTAATCATGAAGAAATTCGTTGGCCGGCTGACTGCTACGCCAAGGTAGGTTCTGCCCCGGGAAAGTACCACTATTCCAGCACTCGTTGCAGAAGGATAGATGAATCTTGCTTAATACGCTTGTCCATGGAGCCGTTTGCCCGAGCGAGGCTCGACGAGCACCGTATGTAGTAGAAGCAGAGCCTCCCAGAAAATCGATCAGCGAAGCCGCATCCGCGGTAGAGAAAGTAACCGGAACCTCGAGATAAGGCTCTGCGTGCAAGAACCGGCAAATTACGAGATAGTCTTCAAGGGAAAGCTGTTGCGATCCACTTGCGGTGTAGCCATCAAAGTACACGGTTCCGCCTACGGAAGGCTTCCGCGCATAGTCTGGCTGCGTCCAGTTATCGATGGTTTCTCCGTTCTGGTCGAGCCAATCACGAAGCACACCACCGTTGCCACCGGATGAAATGCTGTAAAAGTTCGCGAGAGTATTGATGACCTCATCGCGGAAGACTGTCGTATTCGAGGAGTTGCCGCCCGTCTTCTCGAAGTCGACATTGTCCAGATTCACCGCCCCGCCACTGGTAGCAAAACTAAGCATGCTTATCCCAGGAGTCGTGGCAGCCTGACTCTCGGACGCTTTACAGCTGTAGGTGTACTGCGTCCATGTAGAAGTCAACGCCGGAGTAAATGTCCCACAGTTGAATCCACCCGCAGACAGGCGCGCTGCGCTTACAGACAGTGTCGGAGAACCCGTCGCCGCCTTTGCCCAGCAAGATATCTGATAGGTCCCATTCACCAGGACAAAGAGATTTTGCGTGGCTCCGGAATCGAAATACTCATTGAC